>NZ_JBHXEN010000002.1:0-175608 GCF_042724695.1 Streptomyces sp. NPDC127068
GGGAGGGGTTCGCCGCCGGTGAGGGCGTGGGTGTGTTGGAGGGTGTGGGGGTTGTGGGTGGTGAGGAGGTGCCAGAGGGAGGGGGTGGCTTGGATGTGGGTGGGTTGGGTGTGGTGGATGAGTTGGGTGAGGGTGGTGGGGTCTTTGAGTGTGTGTTGGGGGGCGAGGTGGGTGGTGGCTCCGGTGGTGAGGGGGAGGTGTATTTCGAGGGCGGCGATGTCGAAGGCGATGGTGGTGAGGGCGAGGAGTCGGTCGTCGGGTGTGAGGTGGAGGTGGTCTTGCATGGCGATGAGGAAGTTGAGTAGTGCCTGGTGGGGGATGACGACGCCCTTCGGCCTGCCCGTCGAACCCGACGTGTAGATCACATAGGCCGCGTTCTGCGCCGACAGCCCGGCCCGTACCGGGTTCTGTCCGTTCGGATGGTCGATCCCCGCCGCCAGCGCGTCGGTGTCGAGGACGAGCACCGGTCGGCTGTCGTCGAGGACGTGGTTGATCCGTGGGGTGGGGTGTTCGGGGTCGATGGGTACGTAGGCGCCGCCGGCTTTGAGTACGGCGAGGAGGGCTGCGACGAGGTCGGTGGAGCGGGGGAGCTTGATGCCGACGCGTTGTTCGGGGCCGACGCCTTGTTCGGTGAGCCAGTGGGCGATGCGGTTGGCGCGGGTGTTGAGTTGGTGGTAGGTGAGTTCGTCGTCGCCGCAGACGACCGCGAGGGCGTCGGGGGTGCGGGCTGCTTGTGCTTCGAAGAGGTCGGACACGGTCGTGTCGGGGAGTTCTCGTGCGGTGTCGTTTCCGGTGTGGAGGAGGCGTTCGCGTTCGCCGGGGAGGAGGACGTCGATGCGGGAGACGTGCTGGTCGGGGTCGTCGACCAAGTGCTGGAGCACCTGGACGTAGCGTTCCGCGATCAGTTCGACGGTCGTGGGGTCGAACAGGTCCGTCGCGTACTCGATGCCCCCGACCGCACCCCCGCCCGCCACCGGCGCCAGATTGAAGAACAGGTCGCACTTGGCGGTGCCGGTCGTCACCGGGTCGAGTGTGACGTCCAGGCCCGGCAGCTCCAGTTCGGGCCGGGCCGTGTTCTGCCAGACGAACATCACCTGGAACAGCGGGTGGTACGCGGTCGAGCGCGCGGGGTTGAGGAGCTCCACCAGCCGTTCGAAGGGCAGGTCCTGGTGGTCGTAGGCCGCGAGCGAGGTGTCACGCGTGCGGTCCAGGAGCTGGGTGAACGTCGGGTCGTCACCGAGGTCGACCCGCAGCGTCCACATGTTCACGAAGAAGCCGACGAGATCGACGAGCGCCTCGTCGGTGCGCGCGGCGATGGGCGAGCCGATCGTGAGGTCGGGGCCGCCGCCGAGCCGGTGCAGCAGGACGGCCAGCGCGGACTGGAGGAACATCGGCGTGGTCAGCCCCCGCTGGCGGGCCGACTCCTCGACCGCGCCCAGCAGTCCGGGGTCCAGCAGGAAGGAACGGGTTTCGCCCCGGTGCCCGGCGACGGCGGGCCGTGGCCGGTCGGCGGGAAGTGCCAGCGGCTGCGGGACCCCGGCGAGCCGGTCCCGCCAGTGGGCGGCCTGGACCGCCGCGATGCTTCGCGGATCGTCGTCGTCCCCGAGGAGTTCACGCTGCCACAGCGTGTAGTCGGCGTACTGCGCGGACAACTCCGGGAACACGGGCCGCGTCCCGTCCCGGCGGGCTGCGTACGCGGTGGAGAGATCGCGGGTCAGCGGTGCGATCGAGGCGCCATCGGCGGCGATGTGATGGATCGTCAGCAGAAGGAGGTGCTCCCGGGGCCCAGTCCGCAGGACATCGGCCCGCAGTGGGACGTCCGCCGAGAGGTCGAACGGCCGTCGGGCGAGATCGTCCACCGTCCGGGACAGCAGGCCGGGGGTGACCTCGTGGACGGGGACGGCGGGCCGGGCGTGTTCCGGGTCGAGGACCCGCTGGTACGGGGTGCCGTCGGCGTCCTCGGGGAACACCGTGCGCAGGCTCTCGTGCCGTTCGACGACGTCCCCGACCGCCGCCGCCAGTGCGTCGAGGTCCACTTGGCCCCGCAGCCGCACGGACATGGGGATGTGGTAGGTGGCCGACGGCCCCTCGAAGCGGTGGAGGAACCACAGCCTGCGCTGGGCGAACGACAGCGGCACCCGGTCCGGCCGCACCCGGCGTCCCAGCGCGGGCCGCACCCGTCCGCCGCTCGTCAGTCGCAGGGCCAGTGCGGCGGCCGTCGGGGCCTGGAACACCCAGCGGACGGGGATCTCCGCACCGAGCGCCGCACGGATGCGGCCCACGAGCCGGGTGGCGAGCAGCGAGTGGCCCCCGCATGCGAAGAAGTCGTCGTCGAGACCGATCCGTCCGGCCCCGAGCACCTCGGCGAACAGGGCGCACAGCACTTCCTCGCGCGGGGTGCGCGGTGCCCGGTGCCTCCCGCCGGTGAACTCCGGTTCGGGCAGGGCCGACCGGTCGAGCTTGCCGTTGGGGGTGAGCGGCAGCCGGTCCATGACCAGGACCGCCGCGGGGACCATGTAGTCCGGCAGGGAGTCGGCCGCGTAGGCGCGCAGGGCCGACGCGGTCACGTCACCGCTCGGGTCGGCCGGGTCGCCGGCCGGGTCCGGGCTGCCGGACGGTGGCAGGGCGCGGGGCTCCTCGGGCACCACGTAGGCGGCGAGATAGCGTCCGCCGCCCGCCGCGCGGCTCTCCCGGGCGACGACCACCGCCTGGGCGACACCGGGCCGCCGGGTCAGCACCGCCTCGACCTCGGCGGGTTCGACACGATGACCGCGGATCTTGACCTGGTGGTCGACGCGGCCCACGAACACCAGTTGCCCGCCGGCGTCGAGCCGGGCCAGGTCACCGGTGCGGTACATACGGGTGCCGGGCGGACCGTACGGGTCGGCGACGAACCGTTCGGCGCTCTGGCCGGGGCGGCCGTGGTAGCCGCGGGCCGTGCCGTCCCCCGCGATGTACAGCTCACCCACCACCCCCGGGGGCACCGGAGTCAGCCCCGGGCCGAGGGTGTGGATGCGCAGATTGGGCAGCGGGGTCCCGATGGGGACACTGCCCGTGCCGTCCCACGGCCGTGGCCCGGCCACCGTGAACGCGCTCGTGTAGAACGTCTCGCACGGACCGTACGTGTTC
Organism: Streptomyces sp. NPDC127068; assembly: GCF_042724695.1. Classification (NCBI taxonomy): domain Bacteria; kingdom Bacillati; phylum Actinomycetota; class Actinomycetes; order Kitasatosporales; family Streptomycetaceae; genus Streptomyces; species Streptomyces sp. NPDC127068. The sequence goes on from NZ_JBHXEN010000002.1 coordinate 3,130, forward strand.
ACCACCCGGACCCCGGGAATCGCCTCACGGACCCGGCGCACCAGGTCGGCGGGCAGTGCCTCACCGCCGAACACCACGGTGTCCGCCTTGATCCGCCCCGTCATCTGCTCCACCAGTTCCGCGAACGCCGAGGGCACGGTGCTGATCACTCCGCCCGCCCAGCCGTCGCGCTCGGCCAACACCAGGACGTCGCGGACCAGTTCGAGGACACCGCCGGAGCACAGCGGCGCGAAGACCTCGAACACGGAGATGTCGAAGGCGACGGACGTCCCCGCGAGCATCCGTGAGCCCTCGGGTACGGCGAGCCAGTCGGGCATCCGCAGCACGGCGTTCACCGCGCCGCCATGGGTGACGGCCACGCCCTTGGGCACCCCGGTCGTCCCGGAGGTCCCCATCACATACGCGAGCAGGCCGGGCCGCAGGGGCGCCGTACGGTCCCGGTCGGTGGGATCGTCGTCCCAGCCGTCGCCGTACCCCACCTCGTCCAGGTACAGCCGGGGCACCTCGGTGTCCGGCAGCACCGCCCCGCTCGGGGTGTCCGTCAGCACCAGCCGGGGGGAGCCTGCCGCGAGCACCGCTGCCAGCCGGGCCGAACCGTGCTCGGGGTCGATCGGCAGATACGCGGCACCGGACTTGAGGACGCCCAGCAGGCCCGCGATCAGCTCCGCCGACCGGGGCAGCGCCACCGCCACCACCGACTCCGGGCCGATACCGCGCCGGATGAGCTGGTGCGCGAGCCGATTGGCCCGTGCGTTCAGCTCCCCGTACGACAGGGACACATCCTCGCAGACCAGGGCCAGGGCGTCCGGTGCTGCCGCCACCCTGCGCTCGAACAGATCGACGAGGGTCAGTTCCGGGGTGGGCTCCGCGGTGTCGTTGAAGGAGGCGAGCAGCTCCTGTTCGGCGGGTTCCAGCACGCCGATCTCCCGGACCGGGAGCCGGGGGTCCCGGGCGACCCGGCGCAGCACGTGGGCCAGCCGCCGCGCGAGCCGGTCGGCCGTCGCCTGGTCGAACACGTCCTGCTGGTACTGGAGCGACAGTCTCAGCAGCGGGTCGGCCACCGCGAGGAGGGTCATCGGGTAGTGCGTGGCCGCGAAGGGACGGACCCCGGTGACGGTGAGCCCGGCCGATGCGTCGGCGTCGCTGAGCGCGGCACGGTCCACCGGGAACGACTCGAACACCACGAGCGTGTCGAACAGGGCGTCGTGCCCGCAGGCGCGCTGGACGTCGGCCAGCCCGCAGTGGTGGTGCTCCAGCAGCGCGGCCTGCCGCTCCTGGAGGTCCGCGAGCAGTGGCCCGAACGGCCCGTCGGGGGCGCACCGCACCCGTACCGGCACGGTGTTGACGAACATTCCGACCATGGTGTCCGCGCCGGGCAGACCGGCGGGGCGTCCCGACACGGTCGTCCCGAACAGGACGTCGTTACGGGCCGTCACCTCCGCGAGCAGCACTGCCCACGCGCCCTGCACCAGGGTGTTGAGGGTGACCCCCGCCCCGGCCGCGCAGCGGGCCAGGGCCCGCGCGTCCGTCGCGTCGAGGGGTACGTCGGTGTGGCCGACGCCGGGTGCCCCGGGCCGGGTCGTGAGGGCCGACGCGAGCATCGTCGGCTCCGCGACCCCGGCCAGCTCCTCGGCCCACACCCGCAGCGACTCCTCGCGGTCCACCTCCGACAGCCACCGCAGGAACTCCCGGTACCCCCGGTGCGGTGCCGTTGCGGCAGCGGTGTCCGGCTCCCCGTACAGGCGCAGCAGATCACCGATGAGGACCGGCAGCGACCAGCCGTCGAGCAGGACGTGGTGGACCCCGAGGACCAGTTCGGCGCGGTCCGGCCCGAGGGTCACCAGCGTCATCCGCAGCAGGGGCGGCGCCGCGGGGTCGAATCGGGTCGCCAGGTCGTCGGTCAGGAGTTCCTCGAACGCGGCGTCCCGCTCCGCCGCCGGCAGGCCGCTGAGGCCCACCTGCCGCCACGGCAGGTCCACCCCGTCGATGACGAGTTGCACCGGGTCGCCCGCGGGGTCCGTGACGAACGCCGTCCGCAGGTTCGGGTAGCGGTCGAGGAGCCGGCGGCCCGCGGTCCGGAGGCGTTCCGGGTCGACGGGACCGCTCAGATGCAGGACGTACTGCATCTGGTACGCGTCGGACGACTCGTCCGACAACCGGGTGTGGAACAGCAGCCCGGACTGGAGCGGCGTGAGCGGCCATGCGTCCGACAGGCCGGGGAAGCGCCGCTCCCAGGCGCTGACGGTGTCCGCTGCGACCTGGACCAGCGGCAGGTCGGAGGGGGTCAGACCGCCGCCGCCGTGCTCGGTGACGTGACGGGCGAGCCCGCTCAGCGCGGTGGACCAGAGCCCGGCCAGCGCCTCGACCTCGGTACGGGACAGGACCCCGGTCGGGAAGGTGAAGAGCCCCGTCAGCCGCTCCGTGCCCGGTCCGTCGCCGGTGACGACGACCCCGATGTCCAGCGCGGCCGGCACCGGGGTCGCCGGGTCGGGTGCCGCGACCGGTTCGGGGGTCCGGGCCGCCCGGGTCCAGCCGAGTCCCCGCAGCCGGGCGGGCATGTCGGTGTGCGAGAACCGGCCCAGGTAGTTGAACTGGATCTGCCCCGCCGGACACTGCCGCAGCTGTGGGCCCGTCTCCGGGTTGAGGTAGGTGAGCAGCCCGTGGCCGATGCCCTTGTCGGGGACGGACCGCACCTGTTCCTTCACCGCTGAGATCATCTCGCCCGCGGCGGTGCCGCCCGCGAACGCCTGGTCGAGGTCGCTGTCGCCGAGGTCGAGCCGGACCGGGAACACGGTGGTGAACCAGCCCACCGAACGGGACAGATCGGTGCCGGGGACGACGTCCTGGGCGCGGCCGTGGCCCTCCAGCCGGATCAGTGCCGAGGTGCCGCGTTCCCCCCGGTCCCGGCGGCGGCGGACGAGGGCCATCCCCAGTGCGGCGAGGAGGACGTCCTCGACACTGCCGTGGAAAGCCGCGGGGACCTCCGTGAGCAGGGCGCGGGTCAGCGCGCCCGACAACTCCACCCGGACGGTGTCCGCCGTGGACATCAGATCCACGGCGGGATCGATGGGCCGTGTCCCCAGCAGCGGTTCGGGTGCCTCGGTGATCCGGCGCCACAGCGGCAGTTCCGCGGTGCGTCCCGGCCGGACGGCCTCCGCCAGCAGCGCGTGCGTCCAGCCGCGCAACGAGGTCGTCACCTCCGGCAGTTCGGGGCTCTCCCCCGCGGCGACCTGTCGCCAGGCGTCCGCGAGATCGGGCAGCAGCACCCGCCACGACACCCCGTCGACGGCCAGATGGTGAACGGCGACCAGCAGCCGTCCGGCCCGTCCGGGCCCCGGGTCCAGCCAGACGAAGCGGATCATGACCCCGGCCGCCGGGTCCAGCCGCGCCACGGCCGCGGCGGCCTCGCTCCGGATCAGGTCGTCGGTCGGCGGGCCGTCGTCGCGGTCGCCGTCGTCGGCCGGGTCCGGATGCCAGCGGACCCGGTGGACGAGTCCCCGTACGTCCGTGCTGCCGCGCGGGGGCACGAACAGGCTCCCGTACGGCCCACCGCTCCCGTCGCGGTCACCGTTCTCGGGCAGGAGCCGTGCACGCAGCGCGTCGTGCCGGTCGAGCACCGCGCCGAGGGTCGCCGCGAGACCGTCCGCGTCGATGCCCAACGGCAGGTCCAGCACGATCCACTGGGCGAACCGGTCCAGCCCCGGGCCCCGTGCGGCGAGGGCCGCCGCCACCGGGAGCAGCGGCATCCGGCCGAGTCCCGCGCCCGCCGGCTCCGGTGCGCGGCCGTCGGCACCGGCGGTTCCGGCGGCCCGGGCCGCTCCGGCGAGTGCGGCGACGGTCCGGTGCAGGAACACGTCCTGGGGCCGCAGCCCCAACCCGGTGGCCCGGGACACCACCTGGATCGCCAGGATGCTGTCGCCGCCCAGAGTGAGGAAGTCGTCGTCCGCGCCGACCTCGTCCAGCCCGAGGACATCGGCGAACACCTCCGCGAGGACCCGTTCCTCCGGGGTGGTCGGTGCGCGCCGGACGCCCCCGCCGGACTCCGGCTCCGGCAGCGCGGCCCGGTCGAGCTTCCCGTTGGGGCCGAGCGGCAGCCGGTCCAGCGTCACGAACGCCGCGGGCACCATGAAGTCGGGCAGCCGGGCAGCGGCGAAGGTCCGCAGCTCACCCGCGTCGACACCCGCCCGGAAGTCGATGTCCCCGGCCCGGCCGGCCACACTGCTGCCGACCCCTCCGGAGCCCACCGGGACGACGTAGGCCACCAGCCGCTGATGGCCACCGCCCGCCGGGCCCTCCCGGACGACCACCGCGGCCCGCGCCACGCCGGGGTGGAGCAGCAGCGTCGCCTCGATCTCGCCCGGCTCGATCCGGAACCCGCGGATCTTGACCTGCTGGTCGGCCCGGCCGAGGAACTCCATCTCGCCTTCGTCGTTCCACCGGGCGAGGTCACCGGTGCGGTACATGCGGTCCCCCGGCCCGCCGAACGGGTCGGCCAGGAACCGCCCGGCGCTCAGCGCGGGTCGGCCCAGATAGCCGCGGGCCAGACCCGCCCCCGCCAGGTACAGCTCGCCGGGCGCGCCCTGCGGTACGGGACGCAGCCAGTCGTCCAGGACGTACAGCCGGGTGTTGTGGATGGGGCGCCCGATCGGTACGGGGGACACTCCGGCGCGGCACTGCCAGGCGGTCACGTCGACGGCCGCCTCGGTCGGCCCGTACAGATTGTGCAGCGGGGTGTCCAGCACGTGCCGGAACCGGGTGACGAGTGCGGCGGGCAGCGCCTCACCGCTGCACACCACGCGCCGCAGACCGGTGCAGGAGGCCGCGCCCGGATCACCGAGGAACTCCGCCAGCATCGACGGGACGAAGTGCGCCGTCGTCACGCCCTCGCGCCGGATCAGCTCGGCCAGGTACGCGGGGTCCTTGTGCCCCTCCGGACGGGCGACCACGAGGGTGGCTCCCGTGACGAGCGGCCAGAAGAACTCCCACACGGACACGTCGAAGCCCGCGGAGGTCTTCTGCAGCACCCGGTCGGTGGCATCGAGCCCGTACGCCTCCTGCATCCACCGCAGCCGGTTGGCGATCGCCCGGTGGGACACGACGACGCCCTTGGGCTGTCCGGTGGAGCCGGAGGTGTAGATCACGTACGCGGGATGGGCCGGGGCGGGCGGCCGGCCGGGCCCCGCGTCGTCCGGGTCGTCCGGGTGGTGCCGGGTGGGGAGGAGCGTGTCCACGGTCAGTCGTGGGGTGTCCGCGGCCGGCAGCCGGTCGGCCAGACCGGTGGTGGTGAGCAGCAGCGCGGGCGCCGCGTCCCGCAGTACGTGCTCGACCCGGTGCGCGGGGTGTTCGGGGTCGACGGGGAGATAGGCGGCCCCCGACCGGAGGACCGCGAGCAGCGACACCACCAGCTCCGCGGAGCGGGGGAGCGCCACCGCGACGATCCGTTCCGGGCCCGCGCCCCGCTCCCGCAGGAGCCGGGCCAGCCGGTGGGAGCGGGCGTCGAGTTCGCGGTAGGTCAGGGTGGTGCCCTCGAAGCGCACGGCCTCGGCGTCTGGGGTGGCGGCGGCCTGTCGGGCGAAGAGTTCGGGGATGCTCTCCCCGGGCCCGGGGGCCCGCGTCGCGTTGAACTCCGTGAGCAGTCGCCGGTGTTCGTCGTCGCCGAGCATGCCGAGGGCCCGCACGGGCGCCGTCGGGTCCTGTGCGCAGGTGCGCAGGAACGTGACGAGCCGTTCGCACAGGACGGCCGCGTCGGTGTCCCGGTACAGACCGGGCGGGGTGTCGACCCGGACGTACAGCCCACCGTCCTCGTGACCGTCGCCGTACGTGGACACCATCACCTCGTCGACCACTCCGAAGGAGCCGCCGACGAACGTGGCCGGGGTGCCCGCGAGGTCGAGCGGCTCCACCGGGGGCATGACGTTGACGATGGCGCCGAACGGGCTCCGCCCGGAACCGGTCGGCCCGGTGGCCCGCCGGATCTCCGAGACCTGGAGCCCGGCGTGCCGGAACACCCGGCGCCGGGCGTCGCCGAAGGCCCGCGCCACGTCGCCCAGGCTCTGTTCCGGGGTGACCGGCAGTCGCAGGGGCAGGATGTTGGAGAGCACGCCCGGGGTCAGCCGTCCGGGTCCGAAGCGGTTGCCGACCGTCACGGAGAAGAGCGGCTGGGGCAGTCCGCTCAGATTGCGCAGGAACAGTGCGGTTCCCGCACCGAGCAGGCCGGCCAGGTCCGTGCCCGCCTCCCGGGCCGCACGGGCCCAGGCGTCGGTGTCCCGCCGGGGAACGGCCACGGTGTGGTTGCCGACGCCGAGCACGCGGGTCACCTCGCCCCAGTCGCGCGGATGCCGCCGGGGTGCGCCCCGGTCCCCGCCGGGGGCGGAGGAGTACGTGGTGGAGGGCGCGGGGGCGAGGTCTCGGGGGAGCCGGGCCGCCTGCGAGGGGTCCGTGAGGTAGCCGCGCCAGAACTCAACGTCGCGGGTGAACCGGGGCGAGGAACGGTAGTCGGCGTCCGCGGCGGCGAGGACCCCGGGCTCCGCGTACCCGGATTCCGGTACCGGGGTCCCGGCCCGCAGCGCGGAGTACACCCGGGCGATGCGGTGCGACAGCAGGGTGAACACCCCGTGCGCGTCGGTGACGACATGGGGGAACACCAGGGCCAGCAGACAGCGTTTCCCGGTCAGTCGGACCACCCCGGCGCGGAACAGCGCGTCATGCGCCAGATCGAACGTTTGAGCGACCAGTCCGGCGATCAGGTCCCGTGCCGCCGCCTCCGGGTCGGGCTCCGCGCGAAGATCGACTGAGAAGGGCTGCCAGTCCCCGAGGTCACGGGTGACCTGGCGCAATCCTTTCGTTCCCTCCCGGAAGTTGACGCACAGGGTCGGTGTGGACGCGAAGGCTTCCCGCAGGGCGGCGCCGAGCGTTTCCGTGTCGACCGTGCCCGCGACGTCCCAGAGCGCCGTCACGTTGTTCGGTACGTCCGGCGTCAACCGCTGCGCCAGCCAGAAGCGCTCCTGGGCCGACGACACACTGAAAGAACGCATGCGGACATCTCCTCAACGGCGGAAAGCGGGAACTGGAGATCGCGCGGAAGCCCTCAGACTCAGGGCTGCGCACCAGGTGGTCAACTCGCTTGAAAGACTTGGGGCAGGCTTGCCGACAGGTGGGTGCCGTCCTGTCGACAGGACGAACCGCACCGGTGGTCCGCGGAATACCGGGAAAGGGATCGTCCAGGTGTTCGCGAAGGGCGCCGACCGACTGCTAGCGTGACCTTTCGCTTTGCTGCCCGGCGGCTGTTCGCCGTCTGCGGGACCGCCGGCAGCGATCCACCGGTCATAGGGGGAATTCCCTCGGCCCGCTGTCCCGGAATGTCATCGGACCACAGCACGCCGCCGGATTTCTGGGCGTCGTGCAGCCACTGAACTGAGGTGAGGAGTGCTCTGTGGAGAACACCTGGCTGATCGGTCAGGACGACGTCGCGCGCATCCTGCACATCGTCGGCCGCGACGCCTTGATGCGCCGCATGATTTCCACGCTGGAGAAAGGCTTCACAGAACTGGGGCAGGGTCTTTGGTCAGATTCACCGATACGCACCGGCTTCACCCGGACAGGAGACGTTCCCGGCGTCATAGAGACGATGCCGCACCGCGAACCGCGGGCCGGGGTCACCGTCAAGACCATCTCCTACAGCCCCCGGAACATCGCTGACCATCATCTGCCGACGATCCTCGGCACGATCGCACGCGTCGATGACGACACGGGCCGGCTCGTCGCCCTCACCGACGGGGTCCTGCTGACGGCCGTCCGTACCGGCGCGGCGTCCGCCGTGGCGACCACGCGGCTGGCGCACGCCGGGTCCCGGACCGTCGGCATGATCGGCACGGGCGCGCAGGCGGTCACCCAACTGCACGGCCTCAGCCTGGTGCTGGACATCGACCGGGTCCTCGTCCACGACATCGACCCGGCACACGAGCGCACCTTCGCCCGCCGGGCGGACTTCCTCGGCCTCGACGTCCGCTCGGCCCGACCCGGCGAGATCCTCGCCGCGGCGGACGTGCTGTGCACCGCGACCTCGGTACCGGTCGCGGCGGGGCCCGTGCTCCCGGACGGGGACCACGCGCCGCATCTGCACATCAACTCGATCGGCGCGGACGAGATCGGCAAGACCGAACTGCCGGTCACCCTGCTACGGCGGGCGCTGGTCTGCCCGGACCACCGCGGCCAGGCGCTGCGCGAAGGGGAGTGCCAGCAACTGGCGGACGACGGGATCGGCCCGACGCTGGCCGAGGTGTGCGCCTCACCCGACGAGACGTACCGGGACCGGCTGACGGTCTTCGACTCCACGGGGTTCGCCTTCGAGGACCATCTGGCGCTGGATGTGTTCATGGACCTCGCCGAGGAACTGGGGCTGGGCACCAAGGTCTCGATCGAGGGCCGTCCGGAGGATCTGCTCGACCCGTACTCGATCAGCGGGCCTCGTGCCTGACCTGCCGCGAGGGTGAGCCCCCGGGGCCGGAACCTGTGCTCGGTTCCGGCCCCGGTTCGTGGGGTGGGGTGTTCAGGCCGCCGGCCCGGTCCCCTCGGCGAGGGTCTGCTCCGCCGCGCGGTCGAGGACGGAGAGCATCCAGCTCCCGAAGTCGCTGCCGCTGTGGTCCGCGGCCCGGCGCCAGGACACGAGCCTGCTGCTGGGCACCCGGATGCGCGGGATCATCGCGAGATCGGGGGTCTCGCTCCCGCACCCCGAGCGCTCCGCCTGGATACGGGCGCGCAACTGCTTGGTCGTCCACTGCTTGAGCTCCGCCTTGTCGAGCAGCCGGTCCCGCTCGTCGTGCGCGAGCGACGCCACTTCGGCGTGATGCTGGAAGCTCAGCCCGCACCGCCGCTGCGCCAGGGGGAACTGACCGGCGACCCAGGCGTAGTTGCGCAGCGTCTGGTACTGGAGCCCGGCCGCCCGCAAGGCCCGCTGATACCGGTCGGAGTAGTGCTCCTTCCCGTAGATCAACCAATCGCCCAGGCACCAGGAGGACGAGTCCACGATGTCGGACAGACGCCGCCCGGCTCGCTCCCACTCATGGAAGCTCAGGTTCGGAGGAAAGCGCAGCCCGACTTTTGTCATGAGGAGCTGTTCTGGCTCGGGTCGCCCATTGCGTGGTGTGCCGGGAGGTGGATTGGGCGCCCGTTGTTCCTTGCTTCGGGTGCTGGACAGGTCCGCCCGAGTTCTGATCATTTTTTGCGATCCCCCTGGGAAGAGATTTCCGCGCAAACAAACGAACAAGGAAAATCTTGTCTGCCTCCGGAGGCGAACAGCATTCACCGCCGGTCGTTACTGGGGCTCGGCCGCGCACAGCCGGACGGGGACGTGATGATTTCATGGGTGGTTCGCCGATGCAGCATGCCGGTTTGTCACCGGAAAGAAGAACACGACTGGTGTGTCGACCCTTGAGAGCCCGCGACGGAGGGGACGTCGATGACTCTTCTCGGTTTTGCCATCGCGGGGTGGCGCTCTTTCACGCTTCCTCCGCGCTCGTTGCGTTCGCACACCGTCAGGAGTTTGAGGGGGAACTCCTGGGATTGGTGTTCATTCTCGAATGGCTTTGCTGCACCGACCGTGCTGCGTGAATTACGTTACGTGATCTCGAAACCGCCAGTCAAGGGAGGTACTCGGTAGGGTGTGATCGCGAACAGTTCACGGCGGAAATGAATGCGGCGGCTGAAACTCGACCTTCGCGAAAGAGTCGCTCCCCGGGGTGGTGCGCACGCCGCCCGCATCACCGGCCGCTGTGGGCACGACGACCGATGGCTCGATCGGCCACGGCCGTCCACCCCGGACGCGCGGACGAGGGGTGCGGGCACTCCTCCACCGGGAGGTCGGTCGGACGCGGCGCTAGGGACGGATCGCACCACGGACGGCCTGGCGCCGCCGGGTGGCCCCGGCGCTCCGCAGCTTTCAGAATCCCGGCAATCCCCTCCTCAGCTTCGTCGTGCGTGTCCTTGCCTTCGGAGAGGGACCCGCGGCGCCTGGAGGCGGGACGGAGCCAGCGCACGCGGGCCCGGCGGGGGCGGTGCTCGATGTCGCCGGCCACTGGCACCCCGAGCGGAACGGCCTCGGTGTAGGGCATCAGCTCACCTGACCGGGCGTGACACGGCGTTCGGCGAGCCAGGTCTCCACAGCGCGATTCCCTTGACCGGCGGCCGGTCTCCGGATGCACGAGGAGCAGACGTCTGATCGGACGCACGGTCAGGTCGTTCGTTTCCACGGTCACGACACGCTCCGGTGAAGGAGCCCGTCCGCTCCGGGGGCCGTCAGGCGCGATCCGCCCCCCCCGGGGGGGGCACCAGCGCGGTGATCAGTCGCCCCGCAGTCCGACCGCCAGCGTCAGTTCGAGCACCCGGTGTGGCGATGCGAGATCCGGAAACAGCTCCCGCAACTGCCCCATCCGGTACCGGACCGTCTGGGGATGGACGAACAACGCCGCCGCCACCTCCTCCCGTCTGCCCTGGTGCAGCAGCCACGCCCGCAACGTCTCCTCCAGCCGCCGTGCCGTCACGGCCGGCAAGGTCCGCAGCGGTGCGAGGGCTCGGGCGCGCAGGTCCGCGAACGCGTCCGCGTCGGCGCGCAGCACCAGCTCGGGCAGGTGGTCCTCGGTGTCGCGCACATCGGAGGAGAGGGAGCGGGCGCGGACGGCTCGTGCGTACGAGGCGGACGCCCGGATCCACGGCCGGGCCGGGCCGACCACGGCGGTGCGGTCGGTCAGCTGACTCAAGAGGTGTGACCGATCGGCGTCGGGGACGAGCAGCACACCGGTGGCGTCCGGTAGATCGTCGAGGACGAGGGTGCTCGGGTCGAGCGCACGGTAGGCGGGCCGGGCCTGGGCGGCGGGCAGGAGGACCGCGGTCAGTGAAACCGGGGGCTGCCAGGCTGCCCGCCCGGCAGAGGCCAGCAGCACGTCCGGGCTCGCGCCGGTGAGGAGGTCGCGGGCCAGGTGTTCCAGGTGGCGCTCGTGGGCCCGGCCCCGGGCGGCCAGCTCGTCGGCGTGGCCTGCAGCACTCGCGGCGGAGAGCTCGTCGATGTAGGCGAAGGTCAGCTCGGCGAACTTGGCGACCTCGGCGGCGGGCAGACCCGCGGGTACGGCACCCGCCGCCAGGCATCGCCAGGCCACGCGGGCGCCGACGCGGTAGGCGCTGAGCAGGGCGTCCATCGACCGGCCGTCGCGCACCTCGCCGCGGCCCAGCTCGTAGGCTGCGTCACCGGCGTCGCCGGCCATGGCGTTCCCGCTCGCGCGGTCCAGGTAGTGCCCCAGAGCGGTGCGGACGGCTCGGCGGATGGTGCCGCCCATGCGGCCCGACAGCGCGTTGGCGTACGGCGGGACCTCGTCGATGATCGCCTGGACGACCTCGTCGGCCGTGCCCTTCAGCGCGGCCCGCAGCGCGGTGACCGTCGTCTCATCGAGGGCCAGCTCGGTGGCCCTCCTGATGACATACCCCATGTTTTGTTCCCTGCGAACAATTCAGCCGACTAGATTCACGTCCTACGGGTAAGACTTTACGCCCGGAGGCGCATCAAGCTGGAGTCATGACGAGTGCAGCCCTCCGCAGTAGGGCGTGGAAACTGCTGGAGATGGTGACGACGCCGCTTTTGCCGTCGGACTACCTCGACCTGGTCAGCCCGCTGCGTGCGGGTGCGGACCTGCGGGGGCGCATCGAGGCCGTGCATCCCGAGACGGGTGACGCCGCGACCATCGTGATCAGGCCCGGACGGGGCTGGCGCGGCCACACGGCCGGTCAGTACGTGCGGATCGGGGTCGACGTCGACGGGGTGCGCCTGTGGCGTGCCTACTCCATCACCTCGCCGACGAACCGTCGGGACGGCCGCGTCACGATCACCGTGAAGGCGATCCCGGACGGCAAGGTCAGCAACCATCTGGTCCGCAGGACGGAAGCAGGCACGCTGATCCAGCTCGACCAGGCGACCGGTGACTTCGTGCTGCCGCAGGCCAAGCCCGCCAAGGTGCTCTATCTGACGGCCGGCAGCGGCATCACGCCGGTGATGGGCATGCTGCGCGACACCGAGTTCGACGACGTCGTCATGGTCCACTGCGCGCCACGGCCGCAAGACGTGATCTTCCGCGACGATCTGCACGAGCTGGTCGCGGACAGGAAGCTGCGTCTCACCGAGGTGCACACCGACACGGACGGCACGCTCGACATCGCCCGTTTCGACGAACTCGTGCCCGACTGGGCCGAGCGCGAGAGCTGGGCTTGCGGGCCCGCGGGCCTGCTCGACGCCGCCGAAGCGCACTGGGCCGAGCACGGCGTGCCCGAGCGTCTGCACACCGAACGCTTCCGCACCGCCCTCGCCGTCGTCGGTGACGGTGGCGCGGTCACGTTCAGCACCACCGGCAAGACCGTCGAAGCGGACGGCGCCACGCCGTTGCTGGACGTCGGCGAGGAGGCCGGCGTGCTCATGCCCTCCGGGTGCCGCATGGGCATCTGCTTCGGCTGCGTCACGCCGCTCAAGGCGGGCGCCGTCCGCGACCTGCGCACCGGCGAGATCACCGAGTCCGAGCCGGGCGTCCTCATCCAGACCTGCGTGTCCGCCGCGGCGGGCCCCTGCGACATCGAACGGTAGGAACAACCTTGACCGCCATCGACCCCACCGCCCACCTGACCGCAGAGCAGATCGAGGAGCTCGGCCGCGAGCTGGACGCCATCCGCGACGAGGTGATCGCCAGCCGCGGCGAGAGGGACGCCGCCTACATCCGCAAGGTCATCTCGGCGCAGCGCAGGCTCGAACTGGTCAGCCGGGGCGTGCTGCTGTTCTCCCTCTTCCCGCCCGCGTGGGTGATCGGCACCGTCGGCCTGTCCGTGGCGAAGATCATGGACAACATGGAGATCGGCCACAATGTGCTGCACGGCCAGTGGGACTGGATGCGGGACCCGAAGATCCACTCCACCACCTGGGAGTGGGACCACGTCTCGCCGGCCGAGCAGTGGAAGCACTCGCACAACGAACTGCACCACACGTACACCAACGTGATCGGCAAGGACAACGACCTCGGCTACGGCATCATGCGCGTCGACGAGGACCAGCGGTGGCACCCGTTCCACCTCGGCCAACCGCTGTGGAACTTCATCAACGCCTGCTTCTTCGAGTACGGCATCGCCGCGTACGACCTGGAGCTCGGCAAGAACCTGAGCAAGCGCCGCCGCAAGGACCCGGCGTTCCGCGCGCGGGCCAAGGCCGTGGGCCGCAAGATCCGCAAGCAGGTGCTCAAGGACTACGTGATCCATCCGCTGCTGTCGGGCCCGTCGTTCCTCCCCACGCTCGCCGCCACCTTCACCGCGAACCTGGTCCGCAACATCTGGTCCCACTCGGTGATCATGTGCGGGCACTTCCCCGAGGGCGTCCAGGTCTTCGCGCGCCGGTCGATCAAGAACGAGACGCGCGGCCAGTGGTACCTGCGCCAGATGATGGGCTCGGCGAACATCAGCGGCAGCAGGGCGATGCACTTCATGACCGGCAACCTGTCGCACCAGATCGAGCACCACCTGTTCCCGGACCTGCCGAGCAACCGGTACGCCGAGGTCGCGGTGAAGGTGCGGGCGCTGTTCGAGAAGTACGAGCTGGAGTACGTCACCGGGCCGCTGCCCAAGCAGGTGTTCTCCGCGTGGTGCAAGGTCTTCCGGCTGTCCCTGCCCAACAGGAAGCCGAAGGCCAAGACGCCGGACCGCGACCAGGGGCTCGTCGCGGCCTGATCGCGGTACGGGGTCGGACGTGCGTTGGCCTGCGGCGCGTCGCCGGTTCTTCGTACGTACCGTGATTCCCTTGGGGCGAACGGTCTTGATGGTGCGTCACAAATTGAGGTCGTGTGCGGAAAACGCGCTGAGTGAAAGCAGGATCTTCCCGATTGGGTGATCTTCTGGTCTCACGAAATCAAGAGCTCCCCCTAGGATTCGCCCATTGCACACTCCGGGGAGGGCGATGTCAGTCGGATAGCCCTAAAGTGTCCATCCCGCCTGTTCGCGAAGGGCTGTCCCGTAAATGACCTTCGAGTCGCCTCGGCGAAACCCGGCCGTCGTGCGATGCCGAGCACGGCGTGGTGGAGAGCCGCGGAACAAGATGTTCTCGAAGATCGACAGCATGGCACGATGGCCACCATGTCAGGTCAAGTCTGGGTGTCACTCGTGTCGTTGGGCGGCGTCGTCCTCGGTGGCGTGCTGTCCTACCTCGTCCAGCACAGGACTCAACTCTCTGTGGAGCGCGCTGAACAGCAACGGCAGCAGAGCGCCCTGTCGGAGGCTCGGCGCGCGGAACGGCTGGCGCTGCTGGAGCGGTTCATCGAGGTGTCGGCAGAAGCGGAACGCACCGCATACATCAGACCTTCCGAGTGGGAGGACACCGACGCCTGGTACCTCACGGCCCGCGACGTGATGTACCGCTTCTGGGTCGCGGACCGGCTCATCCGCGTCCAGTTCCCCCCACCCGTGCATGACGCAGCACACGCGCACTTCCTCGACCTCAACCGAGCCGTGTGGGAAGGCCTGCCCGACGGCGAGAGCGTACGGGACTACCTGGAGGGCAACCGGTCGGCGTTTCTCGACACGGCCCGCGCAGCGATGGGGTAGCCCACCACAGAGCTCCGGAGATCTCTTGCGGGACAGCCTGTGGCAGGCCGGAGGCCCCTGTCCTCGGCCGGCTGCGCAGGTTCGATGCCCACCGTGCGTCTGCAGCGTCCGATCGGCCCCGCGCCAACGGTGAGTTGACCGCCCGTCATGCCAGGTGCCCGACCGGCACGGTCGCCTGGACGGCGGACGCGGCATCACCGGCCGGACGAGTTCACGTTCCTCGGCACGCCGCAGGAGGGGCGGGCTACGCTCGGTGGTGGTTCTAGGGAGGGCTCTCATGAGAGTGGCGACCATGGCCATTCCGAGCCCGGTCCAAGGCGTCTGGCACCTTGGACCGGTACCGGTGCGGGCCTATGCCGTCTGCATCCTGATGGGCATCCTCGTCGCGGTGTGGCTCACCGAACGGCGATGGGCGCAGCGCGGTGGCGAGCCCGGTGCCGTCCTCGACATCGTGGCCTGGGCGATCCCTTTCGGAATCGTCGGCGGTCGGCTGTATCACGTCGCGACGTCGTGGCAGCCGTACTTCGGTCCCGACGGCGATCCGATCGCCGCGCTGTACGTCTGGGAAGGCGGTCTCGGCGTCTGGGGTGCCATCGGCCTGGGTGCGCTCGGGGCCTGGATCGGCGCCCGACGCGCCGGCGTGCTGCTGCCGCCGTTGGCCGACGCGGCCGCTCCGGGCATCGCGCTGGCACAAGGAATCGGGCGCTTGGGGAACTGGTTCAACAACGAGGTGTACGGCAGCCGTACGGACGTGATCTGGGGCCTGCGCATCCACGAGTGGGACCAGTCCGTCGGCCGTGCCGTACTCGGCCCGGACGGCCGACCAGAGGTTCTCGGGACGTTCCATCCCGTGTTCCTCTACGAGTTGCTGTGGAACTTCGCCGTGGCCGGCGTCGTGATCTGGGCGGACCGCCGGTGGCGGCTCGGACACGGCCGCGTCTTCGGGATGTACGTGGCGCTCTACACGCTGGGCCGGCTGTGGATCGAGGCGCTGCGCATCGACTCGGCGAACCACGTCCTCGGCCTGCGCCTGAACCTCTGGACCGCCATGGCGGTGGGGGTGGTGGCCACGGCACTCACCTTCCTGTCGGCGCGGCGGCACCCCGGCCGCGAAGAGTCGCTGCTGCGTGTCGCCGCCGAAGCGGACGGTGCCGGTCCCGTGCGGCAGGGGGCCGCGCCGGACGAGGGCATCGGGCCCGACCGCACCCGGACTTCCGGTCTTGAGGGCGCGGGAGCCGATTTCGAGGGCGACAAGCCCGACAACGACGACCGCGGCACGGGCCCCGCAAAGGCCCCGTTCGACGACGTGGGAGATGGCTGAGATTCCTCCTGGAAAGGCCGCCGCTCTCGCTACAGTTGCGGAATGCCTACCGCTCTCGTGACCGGTGCCACGTCCGGTATCGGGTTGGAGTTCGCGCGTCAACTGGCGTCCCGCGGGGACGGGGTGGTCCTCGTGGCCCGGTCCGAAGTCCGTCTCCGGGAGGTGGCCGACGAGCTTCGGGCGGAGCACGGCGTCACGGCCGAGGTTCTCGTCGCCGACCTCGCTCACCGGGCCGATGTCGACCGGGTCGCCGAGCGGGCCCGGACCGTCGACACGGTGGTGAACAACGCCGGGTTCGGTGCGCGACGGCGCTTCCTGGACAACGAACTCCGCGTGGAAGAGGAGATGTTCGACGTCCTGTGCAGCGCCGTCCTCGTCATCTGTCATGCCGCGGGCCGGGCGATGAAGGAGCGCGGCAGGGGACAGATCATCAATGTGTCCAGCGTCGCCGGCTGGCTCGCCTCCGGTACGTACTCGGCCGCCAAATCATGGGTCACCGTCTTCAGTGAGAGCCTCGCGGGCGAACTCGCCCCTTTCGGAGTCACCGTCACCGCCTTGTGCCCCGGCTTCGTCCGTACGGAGTTCCACCAGCGTGCCGGTATAGGGACCGGAGCGATCCCGGGTCGAGCCTGGCTCGACGCCCGGTCCGTCGTGCGCGTCTGTTTGCGGGACGCCGGCAGGCGCAAGGTGATCTCCGTCCCGAGTCCGCTTTACAAGGGAATCGTCATTGCCGCGCGCTTGGCTCCCCGACGCCTTCTGCGACGGAGCGGAAGTTCTGTGGCGCGAGCCCGTCTTTCCCATTGAACTCGCCCTGGTTCTCTCGGATATCCTCTGCGGTATGGCTACTGCGCTCGTCACCGGAGCCACATCGGGAATCGGGTTGGAGTTCGCACGTCAACTCGGCGCACGCGGCCACCGTCTCGTCCTCGTCGCCCCCGAGGCCGAACGTCTCGAACGCGTCTGCGCCGAACTCGCCGGGACATACGGCGTCGAGACCGAGGCCGTCCTCGCCGACTTGTCCGTTCGCGCCGACGTCGAGCGTGTCGCCGGACGCGCGCACACGGTCGACTTCCTCGTCAACAACGCCGGTTTCGGACTCCGGAAGTGGTTCCTCGACAACGAGCGTGCCACCGAGGAGGCCCTCTTCGACGTCCTGTGCCGTGCGGTGCTCGTCATCAGCCATGCCGCGGGGCGTTCCATGCGGGACCGGGGCCACGGCACGATAGTCAACGTGGCCAGTGCCGCCGGCTGGGTCGCGGGAGGGACGTACTCCGCGGCCAAGTCGTGGGTCATCGCGTTCAGCGAGGGGCTTGCCTCCGAGTTGGCCGCCACGGAAGTCACCGTGACCGTGCTGTGCCCGGGCTTCGTCCGTACGGAGTTCCACCAACGAGCCCGGATCAGCCTGGACAAGCTTCCCGGGCCCCTGTGGCTCGACGCCCGGCGGGTCGTCCGCGACTGCCTCGCCGACGTCGACAGGGGCACGGTGATCTCGGTGCCGAGTCCGATCTACAAGACTCTGGTGTGGCTGGCCCGGGTCGCGCCGCGTCGACTCGTCCGCAGCGGCGGCCCGCTCACCAAACATCGCCCGCCCCTGAGGTGAGGGCGGTCGGGAGGGACCAATGAGCGCAGCGACGCACGACGGCCGGGTCGCTCGGGTCGTCGCGGCGGTGAGTCGGGCGTGCGTCCGACACAGATTCGTCGTGATCGGTGCGTGGCTACTGGTGGTGGCGGCACTGGTGACCGGAGCGAAAGTGCTGGGCACGCCGACGAACAACGACGTCAGTCTGCCAGGCACTGACTCCCAACTCGTGCGGGACCTG
Source organism: Streptomyces sp. NPDC127068 (assembly GCF_042724695.1). NCBI lineage: Bacteria > Bacillati > Actinomycetota > Actinomycetes > Kitasatosporales > Streptomycetaceae > Streptomyces > Streptomyces sp. NPDC127068. Next base: position 20,887 of record NZ_JBHXEN010000002.1, read on the forward strand.
ACCGTGACACCGCCCACCTCCGGGATCGTGATCGTCACGGCCTCGACAGGGCGGCTGGACGACGAGGCCCGCTCCCGCGTGCTGGCGGCAACGGCTGCCTCCCTGCGGCGGGTGGTGCACGTGACCGCGGTGCAGCCGCCCTCGGCGAAGGAAGGTTCGCTGGCGGCGGACGGACGCACCGGCTGGTTCACGATCGGGATGGACGTCCGCCGGGCGGAGCTCACCGAGCAGATGGCACGCGCCGTCATGGATTCCACCCGGCCCGCGGCCGATGCCGGCCTGCGGCCACTTCCGGGTGCGGCATTCGCCCAGGCCATCGACGGGTCGGGCGGCTACGGCACCGAGTACGTCGGTCTGACCCTGGCCGCACTCGTCCTCTTCTTCGCACTCGGCGGGCTCCTCGGCGCGCTGCTGCCCCTGCTGACCTCGGCGCTCTCGCTGATCGCGACGTTGGCGACCGTGGGACTCGCCGGGAACGCCACCTCGATCCCCACCGTGGCGACGACCATCGCCACCATGGTCGGCCTCGGCGTCGGCATCGACTACGCGCTGTTCGTGCTCAGCCGGTTCCGGGAGTCGGCGCGGGCGGACCTTCCGGTACCGGAGGCCATCGGACGCGCGCTCGGCGACTCGGGCACGGCGGTGGCCTTCGCCGGTGTGACGGTCGCGGTGGCACTCGCGGGGCTCGGCCTCACCGAGGTGCCGCTCCTCCAGACGCTGGCCTGGACGTCCGGGACCGCGGTCCTGTTCGCCGTTGCCTCCACACTCACCCTGCTCCCCGCGCTGACGTCGCTCGCCGGACGCCGGATCGCCCGCGGGGGGTTGCTGTACAACCGGCTGAGTCGGGCGCTCCGTCGCCGAGCCGGATCCACCGGCGACGGCGGCTACTGGGCCCGCCAGGCCGACCGGGTGACGCGTCGGCCCTGGCTCGTCGGCGGTTCCGCGCTCGTGCTGTTGGCCCTGCTCACCGCACCTGCGGCCGACCTGCGGCTCGGCCAACTCGACGCCGGCTCATCGCCGCCCTCCACTGCCGTCCGCCAAGCCAACGACGTCATCTCGGAGGCGTTCGGCCCGGGCACGGGGTCGCCGCTCACCGTGCTCGGTCGACTGCCGACGCCGGCCACCGATGCCGGGGACCCCCGCGTCGCCCGGTTCGTGGCGGCGGTGCGCACCCTGCCGGGCGTGGCCTTCGTCGGGCCGGTGACCTCATCCGACGACGGACGGGTCGTCACGGTGCAGGCGATTGCTTCGACTTCGGGGGGTGACACGGCGACGGCTGACCTCGTGCACCGATTGCGCGGCGTGTCCGTGCCGGGCGTGGCGGTGCACGTCGGCGGGACGACCGCCGCGCGGGTGGACCTCGCCGAACGCGTCACGTCCAAGCTGCCGGTCGTCATCGGAGTCGTGCTGCTGCTGTCGGTGGCCGTCCTGCTGCTGGCCTTCCGGGCGCCGCTGGTCGCCCTCAAAGCCGCCGCGATGGACTTCCTCTCTGTCGGGGCGGCCTACGGCGCCCTGACGGCCGTGTTCACCTGGGGATGGGGCGTGACGTGGCTCGGACTCTCCGGTCCGGTGCCCATTCCGAGCTATGTGCCGCTCATGCTCTTCGCCCTGTTGTTCGGCCTCTCGATGGACTACGAGGTGTTCCTGCTGTCCGTCGTCCAACAGCGCTGGAACATGACCAAGGACAACCTGCGAGCGGTGCGCGAGGGTTTGACGGCCACCGGCGGAGTGATCACCGCTGCCGCAATGATCATGATCGGGGTGTTCCTCGCGTTCGTGTCCAACGACGACCCGACGATCAAGATGTTCGGCACCGGAATGGCGGTCGCGATCGCGGTCGACGTGACCGTCGTCCGCGGTCTGCTCGTCCCGGCGACGATGGCGCTGCTCGGCGACCTCACCTGGTGGACGCCACGCCGTCGGCGGGCGGACGACCCGCGCCGCGCCGAGGCGGCCTGAGGGGAGACGACTCTCCCCTGGGGGAAGGGCCCGTGCGCCGCACGATGCGGACCGTGGTGGCGAAGACAACTCCGGCGAGGGCCATGCCGACGATCCCGTCGACGACGTAGTGGTGGTCGAGGTAGACCGAGGCCAGGAGCACGAGGCCGAAGAAGGCCGTCGCGACGACGCGGAGGGAGCGGTACCTCCACGCGAACAGGGCTGCGAGAAAGGTCTGTCCCACGTGGAGGGACGGCAGTGCGCCGAAGACGCTCGAACTGTCCCGGTACTGCGACGAGAACCACGAGATGCCCAGAAGCCGGTCGAACCGGAGGCCACCGGCCGCCTCCGGTGGTGCTGTGGCCACGGCCGGGCCGGTGCCGTACCTCTCGACGTACCAGGGCGGCGCCGTTGGATGGAGGAGGTGGACGGTGTAGCCGATGAGGTGGAGCGCGAGCAGCGCCCAAGTGACGGCTTGAGCCTCCGCGCGTCGCTCCCCGAACCGCCACCAGGCGGCCAGGGCGATGAAGCCGACCATGAACAAGAGGTAGACCAGGCCGCAGAGGGCGTCGAGGACCGGTGTCGTGTGGTCCTGCATCCATTCTGCCGGTGTCACCGGACCGTGAGCCGTGCGCACGCCGAACCAGGCCAACTCCCAGTCGCGGGGGCCGGTGACGTCGATCTCCACCCCCGTTGCCGCGGGTGAGAGCACACGTTGCCTGTCGTACACGAGGAACTGGATGAGCAACGGGGACGCGAAGAGCGCGAAGGCCCGCCAGCGGTGACACATGACGACGACCACCAAGGCCACCGCACCGAGGAGCAGTCGGAAGACCGGCGGGCCGTTCGACACGACCAGGTAGGACACGTACGCGACGCCCACGACGCGGGTGACAACAGCGAAACTCAGCACCCGGGGCACGACGTCACCGTGGGGAGGACGGCGCCGCGGAGTCACGGGCGTCCCGCGCCCGGCGCACCAGGACGTAGTCCTCCGCGAACGTGTCGGCGAGTTGCCCGGTCTTGGGGTCGAACAGCCAGGGCATCGCGAGCCGTTCGGGCACTGCGAGGGGCGTCTCGAACGGCTCGTAGGTGCCGAAGACGCGGTCCCAAACGGTCGTGGTCACGCCGAAGTTGCGTCGCGGGGTGTGGAAGTGATGCTGGACGTGGTGCAGTCGCAACCACCGTCCGTAGGCCGTGCGAGGCGGCCTCAGATGGATGATCCGGTGCAGTGCCTCGTAGCCGAGGTAGGCAAGCCCGAGTCCGCAGGGAAAGGCCACGGCCTCGTCGCGTCCGAGGGCGAGCCGGAGCAGCGCGACGAGGGTGACGACCACAAAGGCGAGGGTGAGGAGCTTGCGGGGCCAGCCGACCATGTGCAGCGGATCCGCGTGGTGGAGCGCGTGCTCCTTCGCGAACGGGTTGCGGAGCCGGCGCGAATGGAAGACCTGCCCGTGCAGGAGCCACTCAAGAAGGGTCCACGCCACTACTCCGCCGGCGAAGGAAGCCAGCATTCCCGCTGCATCGGTAACCGAATGGACCATGGTTCTGCCCTCCAGGCCGCTCGTGGGCGGCTGTGTGGTGATGTTCTGGGTCACAGCCGCCCGAACACCACGGAGGCGTTGAGACCCCCGAACGCGAACGAGTTCGACATCACCGTGCGGGTCCGGTGCTCCCGCGCGGTGTTCGGCACACAGTCGAGATCGCATGCGGGATCAGGCGCGTCGAAGTGGGCGGTGGGAGGTAGCACACCGTGTTCGAGGGCCAGGAGGGCGGCCAGCGCCTCGATGCCACCGGAGGCGCCGAGGGCGTGACCGGTGGTGCCCTTCGTCGAGGACATGGCCGGCACGGAGTCGACCCCGAAAACGGTCTTGAGCGCCGCCGTCTCGGTCAGATCGTTGGCGATCGTGCCCGTTCCGTGGGCGTTGACGTAGTCGATCTCGGTCCGGGGGACCCCCGCCGCACGCAGAGCGCTGGTCATGGCCGAGGCCATTCCTTCGGCACAGGGCCGGGTGAGGTGCCCCGCGTCCGCGCTCGAACCGGCGCCGAGCACCCGCGCCCGGGGCACGAACCCCCTCGCGCGCGCGTGCTCAGCCGACTCCAGCACCAACACGCCCGCGCCCTCGGCCAGGACAAGACCGGTACGGCCCGCGGCGAAGGGTCGGCAGGTGTCCTCCGACAACACGCCGACGGACTGCCAGGCACTCAGCGCGCCCTCGGCGAGATACGCATCGGTGCCGCCGCACACCGCGGCGTCGACGGCGCCCGACTCGATGAGCTGCGCGGCGATCCCGATCGCGTGCGTCCCCGACGCGCAGGCACTGGCGACAACGAAGGCAGGTCCGCGGAATCCGAACGCCATGGAGATCCAGCTGGCCGCGGAACTGCTCATCATCTTCGGCACGGTCAGCGGACTGAGCCTCGGCTGGCCCTGTCGGTAGAACCGCTCGTACTCCTCGTCCAGCGTGGCGACGCCCGCCGCGCCGCTTCCGATGATCACGGCGATCCGCCCGGGGTCGCAGGAGTCGGCGGTCAGGCCCGCGTCGTCCAGCGCACTCCGCGTGGCCGCCACGGCCAGCAGGGCCGACCGATCACACAGCGCGGGATGGGAGACGGCCGAACCCGTGATGAACTCCGAGGAACGGATCTCCGCCACCGGCACTCCCACCTGGGGACAGCCGGACGGCGGCGCGAACTTGAGGGACGGCTCGACAAGGCCGTTCCAGAACTCTTCCAGGCTCGCCCCCAGGGGAGTCAGTGCCCCGAGCCCGCTGACACAGACGTCCTTCATCGGGGGCTCCCGGAGGTCTGCGTCGAGACCTCGCGGAGCTGCTGGTCGAGTTGCCTCGCCATGACCGCGAGGGTGGAGTCCATGCCGAGCAGGACCTGGTCCAGCCCGAGCCTGACGGCGAATTCGCGTTCGACGACGAAGAGCACTTCGAGCGCGATGAGCGAATCGACTCCCATCATCGCGAACGAACTCTCGGGATCTATCTCCTCCGGCGCGCGCGACAGGATGCGTGCGAGGTGCCCGCCCATCACGTGGACGATGTACTCGACGCGATCCTCGCCCGCCAGCTCTCCCAGCCGCCTCAGGGCCAACCCCTGCTGCTGCCCTGCGGCGAGCGGCTCCAGCGCGGGACGTACTCCGACCCAGGGCAGCGCGTCGGCTCCCGCAGCGTCCCACGAGACCACGGTGAGGTTCGGCTGATCCTGGGACAACGCCATGTCGACGGCGGAGAGCACCTGGACGACGGTCAGCCGCCGCAGGCCCAGCCGCTGCCACACGTCGTGCAGCCGCGCCCCGTCCGGCGTGGCGCCGAAGCCCACCTCGCCGACGGGTCCCCACGCGATGCTGACGGCACGCACCCGGCCCCGGTGCAGGCGACGTGCCACGCCGTCGAGCACGGCGTTCGCCGCCGCGTAGTTGGCCTGTCCCGGGGACCCGAGCGTGGCGGCTGCGGACGAGAAGAGAACCATCGCTTCGGCACCCAGGTCCTCGGCGAGTTCGCCGAGGAGCAGTGCACCGCCGGCCTTCGTCGCGAGCAACACCCGGGTCTGCTCATCGGTGGCGGTCCTCAGCGAGGACACGCACGACCGCCCGTCCAGTCGCCAGTGCGAAGCGAGGTGGAACACGCCTCCGAGGGCGTCGCCGCGCTGCCGCAGACGGGCCGTGAGCGTGTGCACCGCCGCCGGGTCCCCGACGTCCAGGACCTCGTACTCCACGCCGCATCCCAGCTCCTTGAGCAGGTGGATGTTGCGCTCGCGCTCCGCGTCGAGCGGACTTCGACCGAGGATCAGCAGCCGCTTCGCCCCGCGGCGGGCGAGCCAGCGCTCGATCTCGAAGCTCAGTCCCGCCGCCCCTCCGCTGACGATGTGCAGCCGCTCCGTCGAAAGGCTCTGGTTGCGCGCGGTGGGCGGCAGCGACGAGGCACGCAGGCGTGCCACGAGCGGGCCGTCGTCCTGGAGCAGGATCTCGTCCTCCGCCGAGTCGGAGAGCAGGTAGTCCGCCAGCATCCGGCCGGCCGTGGTCGGATCGTCGACGTCCAGGTCGACGAGGCCGCCCCAGCTCTCGGAGCTCTCGGCGGCGTGGCAGCGACCCAGTGCCCAGACGAAGTCGTGTTCGGGCCTGACGACGTCGCGGGCCCCCGAGCCGTGAAGCCCGGTACGCGTCACCATCCACACTCTCGCGCCCGGCCGGGACGCCACCGCCTGGCATGCGTGCACCACCGCGTCGGTCCACGCCCAGTTCGCGGCGTCGGCCACATCGGGTCCGGTCAACGGCGCGGTCCCGTCCACGAAGAACACATGACGCTGCTCGGTTCCGGCGCCGTCGTCAGGGGGCTCCACGGACTCCGTCGCCACGTCCACGCGCCTGACGTCGACGCCCGGGGCGCTCTCCCGCAGCGTCGCGGCCAGTGCGTCGGCGCACCGACTCGGCCCCCATGACAGCAGGAACCACGCCGCGTCCGTCGCCGCACCCGGCCGGGGCTCGAACGCGGGCGTCTTCTCCCAGTGCGGGCTGAGGATGCGGATCGGATCGTCCTCGACGTCGTCGACCCGGGCCTGTGGTGCACGCATGGTCATCGTTGGCTCCCCCTGATCGGCTCTCGGGCGACGGACTCGTTCAACTCGGCGAGGTACGGCAACTGCCGACGGACCTGCTCGCCTCGCAGCCCGAAGTCCAGGAGGCAGGCGACCTCGTCGACGCCCAGCTCGCGCACGGTCTTGATCGTCGTCTGTGCGTCCTCGACCGTGCCGATGAGCGACCGGCCGTCAAGGGCGCGCTGGAAGTGGGCCCGCACGAACTCGTCGAGGTAGCGGGCGTTCAGCCGGTCGAGGTCGACGCTGCGGTTCCTCGCGGTGGCCAGACCTCGGGCCAGGGGCGCGATGGTCTTGAGGTAGTCGCAGTAGGGGTCCCTGACGACATCGATCACCTCGTCCCGGTCCGGGCCGAGGAAGGTGTGCAGCATGAGCGCGACGCGGCCGTCCGCAGGGTCGCGACCGGCCGCCGCGAACTCCTGGCGGTAGGCCGCGATGTTCTCCGTGAGCTTCTGCAGGTTGCCGTCGAGGACATGGGTCAGCACCCCTTCCCCGCGTCGGCCGGCGCTACGGAACGTCTCGACGCTCTGCGTGGCGGCGATCCACACCGGGAGGTCCTGCTGCACCGGACGGGGCAAGGCCCGCACTCTGATGTCCTCGCCGTCTCCCGAACGGGCGTCGTGCGGACCGCCGAGCCACAGGGCCCGCACCTGGTCGATCAGTTCGAAGAGCAGGGCGTGCCGCCGCGCGTAGCGTTCGGGGAAGAAGGCGAAGTCGTCCGGCGACCAGCCGGAGGCGAACCCGACCTCCAGCCGTCCACGGCAGAGGTTGTCGAGGACCGCCAGGTCCTCGGCCATCCGCAGCGGATCGTGCAGCGTGGCCACCAGGCTTCCCGTACGTAGTGTCAGGCGTTCCGTTCGGGAGGCGACGGCCGCCAGCAGCAGCACCGGGTTCGGGAACGGGGCGCCGAAGGTCGAGAAGTGACGCTCGGGCAGCCAGATTCCGGCGAATCCCTCCCGGTCCGCGAACTCGGCCAGTTCGAGGACGGTCCGGTACTGGTCCGCGGCGCTCGGCTCCAGCGCGCCGGAGAAGAACATCAGGCTCAGCCGCATGGGACCGCCCCCGCCTCGGCCGATCCGGACGGTGTGTCGTGGACGGGGCCTTCCCGGCTGCCCTCCACGTAGGAGAAGCCGCCGTACATGAACTTGGTCGCCTCCGCCCCGAGTACGCCGAGCACCTGTCCGGGCTCCAGGACGTGCTGCTCGCGAACGCTGTGCAGCCCGATCCACGTCGAGGCCGAGCCGGTGTTCCCGTAGTCGGCGGCGCAGTTGTGGAACTTCTTCGCCGGGATGCCCAGGAGGGGAGCGAGCACTTCGCCCATGCGGCCGTTCGCCTGGTGAGTCAGGTACCGGTCGACCTGCGGCTCGTCCAAGCCGATCGATCGCAGGGCCTCGAAGCCCGCGCGGAACAGGTCGAGACCCTCCTCACGGGCCAGTGCGTAGTCGTTGACGAAGTTCCTCGAACCCGGCTGGCCCGTGTCGTGCGCCGGTCTTGAGGAGCCACCCGTGGCGAGGCTGAAGCCGGAGGGCCTGCCCAGGCCGAGGGTTCCGAAGTAGGCGTTCGCGAGATGGGCGCCGCCGCCCCCCGTGTAACGGGAGAGGACGATCGCGCCGGCCCCGTCACCCATCTGCGCCGCGTTCACCAGTTGGCCGCGGTCCGTCACGGCTTCGTCGACGTCGAACAACACGGACCCCGTTTCGCTGCCGACCACGCACACGCAGTCCGCCGCCATCGAGGTCAGCATCGAGCCGGCGATCATGAGTGCGTTGGCGAAGCCCGTGCATGCCTGCCGCAGTTCCATGTACTGCCCCGGGTAGCCGAGGAGATCGGCGACCCACGAGACGTTCGGCGGCAGCAGCGTGTGCGGCGAAGTGGTGTGGCCGATGAGGAGGTCCACGTCATCGATCGTGAGCCCCGCCTGTTCGAGTGCGGAGCGAATCGCCCGCTCGCTCAACTCCGGGTTCGTGTCGCCGGCGCGGGGCAGCTCACGTGTCGCGGCGAGATCGCGGGACAGGAATCGCTGGTACACACCCAGTTGGTCCGCGATCTTCGCCACGAATTCGGACCGATGCCTGTCGTTCCCCAGCGCGATGAATTGCACCATGTCGTCGTTCGACACGGGCGGCCCCGGCATGGAGACACCGGTTCCGAGAACGTCAAGCCGAGCGGACATCATCCGGAATCCCGTCATCGACCCGGTCACCTCTCGGCCTTGGCCGGATCACTCTTTCGGGCCACGGGGAGGAACAGGGGGTTGGTGACGAAGCGCCGGGCGAAGGCCACGGTGAAGCTACGCTCATAGGGAACGCCGCGGGCGAGGAAGTCGTCGCGCAGGATCTTGCTCACCTTGACCAGTCTCGGTCCGGGCACCGCGGGATAGGCATGGTGTTCGGCGTGCCTATTGGCGCCGCTGAGGAACATCTGACCGAAGCCATCGCAGTCGAAGGAAGTGGACGCCCGCAGAGTGTTGTCCGCCACCAAACCCTGGTGGTAGACGATGTCGTTGAGACTGCCGAGCACGGACCCCGCCACGATCGTCATCAACAGGAAGCTCGACTGCGCGCTGGGCAGCACCGTGTAGAGCGTCGTGTAGAGCGCCACCGCCGCGATCGGCCCCCATAGCGCCCGCACCACGTTGTGGTGCTTCACAGCGATCAGCGGGGCACGTACCAGCAGGAAGATCGGTGCGCCGAAGACGGACGCGGCCGTGAGGAGGGCCATCGTGACCGGCGCGGACCGCCTGGGAAAGATGACCTCCTGGGGATCGGCTTCGGTGCGGAACCTGGCGTGATGGGTCAGGTGCGCTGCGCGGTAGCCCGGGTACGACGTCCCGACGACCATCGAAATCACCTCCCCGAGCAGTCTGTTCGCCCTTCCGCTGCGGGCCAGATGCCCATGCGCCGACTCGTGCATCAATCCGAATACGCCGATGAACTGGAGGGCACCGAACACGACGAAGACGACCTTGACGAGTACGGTGAGCGGACCCGAATACGTCGATCCGACGACTATGGCGAAGATCAGCATCGCCACATAGCAGAGAAGTTTCCATGGTTGCCAAGCAACGGGCGCGAAGTGCTCCGGGGGTAAGTCGCCCCGTCGGCTGAATGTGGATGCCATCTGAAGAATCGCCTCCTCTCGATCAAATCTTCGATTCGCCAGAATATAGTGCCGAGGGTTCGATGCGGAGGGCTACCCCCTCTTCGCGATTTGGCTTGATTTACTTATGGGGCGCGTGTCTGCATATGCTGCGCCTGTACATCATGGGGAAATTGAGTACCTGCGGGATGAGTGGTGACATGGGATTTCCTGCTTCCGCTCATTCGCAGGCGCGACGCAAGTCGATTCACCATGCGCTGTTCTTGTGACGGATCGCGTTGTTCGGCGTGGGTGAAGGCCGACGTGCGGGCGGGCCGCTTGCCGAGCGGCCTCAGGGGCTGGAAGTGCGGGTGCGCGGCACCCCGGCTACTCCGGTGATACGGAGAGGCGTCCGTGAGCCCTGGAGCGGAACGCCGGCAGGGACCGACTCACAGGAGGCGGCGCACGGCCTCGACGATCGAGCGGCGGCGGTCCTCGGTGCTCTCGGCCTCGATCGCCGAGGCGGGCAGGCCGGTGGCGTTGCCGGGGTTCCATGCGAGGGCAAGGCCCAGGACGAGGGTGAGCAGCGCGGCGGGCGAGAAGGCGGCGCCGATGCCTTCGTCCTTCTGCACCGCGGCGAGCGCCTCCAGCTCGGCGCCGCGTGTCACTGCCGCGAGTGCCGGGTCCCGGTCGTGGCTGTCGCCGCGCTCCAGGCGGTGCCAGATGGCGAGCCGGATGACCTCGGGGTGTTCCTGGGCGTAGTCGAAGAGGCGCCCCGCATAGCCAGGGAGGTCGTCCGGGGTGAAGGCAACCGTGTTCAGGCCGTGGGTGACATGGGTGTCGAAGACCGTGTCGAAGAGCCGTTCCTTGCTGCAGAAGTAGACGTAGATGAGGTTCTTGTTGGCCGACGCCGTCCTGGCGATCCGGTCCACCCGGGCTCCGGCGATGCCGTGCGCGGCGAACTCGTCGGTGGCGGCCCGGAGGATGCGCATCTTGGTGGCTTCGGCTCGGGACATGCGGGTCATCGTAGTGGGGGACCGAAGCGGTTGATGCAGTGCCGTGGACGTCCCTGTGCACCGGTCGGTCATCCGATCTCGAAGGCGTCGAAAGCCGCATCCGAAGCGAACAGCATGACGGTGCACCACAGGGTGACCCCGGCCATCAGCCAGCGGATCAGGCGCCAGCGGGGGATGCCCAGCGCGGCGCCGAGCAGGGACGAGCCCCAGGTGCCGAAGAGGACGGGGCCGACGATGCCGAAGCCCACCACGCCGTACCGTTCGAAGATCCGGCGCGCACGCCGCCCCGTGGTGCCGGCGAGTCGATCGCTCACGGCCGTCCGCACCGGCGTTGCACCGTCGGAGGCCCCTACCGCGGACGGCGACTTCCGGCGAGCCCGCCAGGATTGCCAAAGCGAGCGAGCCCGGCCCATGGCGAACACCGCGAAGACCACGCAGCACCCGGAGCCCAGCAGCACCGCGAAGAGCGCTACCGGTCCGGGCAGGGAAAGCGAGAGGCCGACGGGGATCGCGGGGGTACCGATCGCGAAGCCGGCCAGCACGCTCCAGATGAATCTCCCCACGGGGTTCCCTTCAGCAGCGTCGTGCGCGCCGTTCGGCCCTATCGGCGGCAGTCTAATTGACTAACCGGTTACCCTCTGGCCATGACGCATAGCGACGCGGTCCTCCGCGAGTTGGCTGCCGGCAAGTATCTGCTCCTCACCACCTTCCGCCGGGACGGCAGGGCAGTTCCCACCCCGGTCTGGGTCATGCTCGACGGTCAGACACTGGCGGTGTGGAGTGCGGCGGACGCCGGAAAGGTGAAGCGCATCCGCAACAGCGGTCAGGTCACGGTCGGCCCCTGCGACTGGCGGGGCAAGCCGCTCGGCGCCTCGACACCCGGCTTCGCCGAGGTGCTGGCGCCGGAGGATAGCGCGCACTTCACCGGCCTGTTGAAGCGGAAGTACGGGCTGGTCGCCCGGGTCGGACTGCTCGGCAGCAGGCTGCGCGGCGGCTCCGAGCGCTCGGTGGGCATCCGGATCCGACTGGACGGATAGCGAGACGGCCGGGGCGCTGACCTTCGACGAGGAGGTCCGCCGCCTCACATGGGCTCGACCGGACCGGCCCGCCCTTCGGGGCGCGGATCGGCTCCGAGGCTCGTCCAGCGCTCCCGGCCGCGTACGATCCGCCCCTGCCGTACGGTCCAGAACGAGGCCGCGCGGAACACGCCGCGATCGCCGTGCGGCACCTCGACCTCGGAGACCACCTCATCGCCGTCGGCCACGACCCGCAGCACCCGAATCGACGACCCCTCGGGATGCTCGCTGTTCACCGCGACGAAGTCCCTGTTGCCGACGATGCGCTCCCCGCTGACCGGCCACTCGACCACGGCATCGTCGGCGACCAAGTCGATAACGCCCGACCAGTCCCTCGCCTGGATCCGATCCCACGATGCCGCAACCACACCCGAAGACTCCCTGCGGGCATCCTCGCAGCGGCCGTGCGGGGACACGGTCGTCCCGGTCGGCCCCGCGACCTGGTCAGCCCGGCTTGACCGCCAGCGTCGCGTAGTAGTTCGACAGGTACTGACCGGCTGCGTTGGAGTGGTCCGGGGCTTCCGTGAAGCCGGTGAGGACGAACCCCGCGGCGAGTTGACCGCCGATCTGTGCGGTGAGGGTGTGGCTGTACTCCAGAGCGGCATCCGCGCCGAACTTCGTGGCGCGTTCCTCGGCGGAGTAGTGCGTGACGTCGCTGTAGGGCAGTTTGTGCACGACGTTCAGCTCGCCGCGCTCGTCGAGCGCCTCATGATCGAACAAGTACACATCAGGGTTGAGGAAGCCCACGAGCAGGCTTCCGCCCGGCCGCAGGACGCGGAAGCACTCGCGCCACACCGGTGCCAGGTCCGGTACGAACAGGTTGGAGACCGGATGGAACACGACGTCGAACGATGCGTCGCCGAAGGCACCGAGGTCGCGCATGTCGCCGAGGACGGTGCGCAGGTCGAGTCCGTCGCGCTCCGCCACCATCCGGTCCTGGCCGAGCTGGCCGGGCGAGTTGTCGAACACGGTGACCCGCGCCCCCGCGGCGGCGAGGATGGGACCCTGCTGGCCACCGCCGGAGGCCAGGCACAACACGTCCTTGCCGGTCAGGTCCGTCGGCAGCCAGGAGCGGTCGACCGACTCATGCCCGATGAGAACGGTCGACCAGTCGCCCTTGCGGGCGCGCTCCACGTCCTCGGTGCTCACCGGCCTCGTCCACTCGTCGCCCTCTTGGACGTACTTGTCCCAGGCCGCCCGATTGTGGGCAACGGGGTCGACACCCATGTCCTGCACGTTTTGACTCCCTGCTACGGCCGAGCGGACATCTGAGGTACTGACAGTCCGGTGCCGCCAGCCAACACCATTGCAGGGTGCGCGCTCAACGAAATTATCGGAGGCCGAGGTGTCCCCACGGGCGCGACGGGCGGTCGCGCAGCCGCCCGTCAGCCGAGCACACGGACCACCGACCGCATCAGACGGTCGTTCTCCGGGGCCGGGCCGCCCGGGAAGGCGTACCGGCGGCGGGTGTAGGCGTAGGCGAAGCCCTGCCGGGGGTCGGCGAAGGCGAGGGAGCCCGCGGCACCGCCGTGGCCGAAGGTGCCGGCGCCGAGGAACGGGAAGCGCACGTCCAGGGCGACGAAGCCCAGGCCGAACGCCTCCGGCTCGCCGCCCACCAGGTCCTTGCCCTCGGAGTGGACCCGGGCGAACTCGGTCGCCGTGTCCGGCTTCAGCAGTGGACTCCGGCCGTCCAGGCCGAACACGGCCGCCGCGTACGCACCGGCCAGACCGCGCGCGGAGCCGATGCCGGCCGCCGACGCCTGGCCCTTCGCACGGACGGTACGGGAGTTCGGGAGGGAGTACAGCTCGGCGTGGTCCGGCGCGTGCTCGTTGAGGGCGATCCCGGTCAGGTTGTACGGGCTGTAGGCAGCGGCCTCGATCTCGGCGGCCTGCTCCGGCGTCGGCAGCATCGGCAGGGTGGTCAGGAAGCGCGGCTCCTCGCGCTCCGGGAGGCCCAGCCACAGGTCCAGCCCGTACGGGGCGCGTATCCGTTCCTCGTACCACTCGTGCAGCGTGCGCCCGGTGGCCCGGAACACCACCTCGCCGACCAGCGCGCCGATCACGAGCGCGTGGTAGCCGAAGGACCGCCCCGGCTGCCAGAACGGGCGCTGCCCGGCCAGCCGGGCCGCGATCGCCCGGTCGTCGGCCAGCTCCTCCCGGGTGAGCCCGGCGTCCAGGCCGAGCACCCCGGCCCGGTGCGCCAGCAGTTCGCGCAACGTGGTCCCGCCCTTGCCCTCGGCGGCGAAGTCCGGCCAGTACGAGGCGACCGTGCGGTCCAGGTCCAGCAGGCCGTCCTGGACCAGGAGCGCGGTCGTCAGGTACGCCGCGCCCTTGGTGGAGGAGAAGACGCCGAGCAGCGAGTCCCCGGTCACCCCGTCCGACCACAGGTCCACCACCCGCTCGCCGCCCCGGTGCACCACCAACTGGGCGCCCGGAGCGTGCTCCTCGCCCGTGAGGAAGGCGGCGAACTCCTCCCGTACCCCCTCGAAACCGTCGACCACCGTGCCCTGGACTGTCATGAACTCTCCCCAATTGCCGTACGGATGCCGTGCTTTCCGTAACCCGGGGCTCAGGGCCGCTATTCCCGGGCGCCCGGTGAACGTCGACGCATCGCCCGGCGGGGGAGTCTCCCTCGGCAGCGGGAGGCCGTTCCCTCGCGCGGGGGATCCCCCGGGTCCCACCGGCCGATGGGATGAGGAGGTCAGCAACGGAGGGGACGCGCATGCACTTCACGAGACGGGTCTACTCGCCACCGCCGCAACAGCGGCCTCAGCGGCCTCAGTAGCGGGCCTGGCCGCCGTGCCCGCCCGGGCTGCGGACCGGCTCCGTGCGTCGACCGGTGAGGTGACGGACGCCCTGCGGGCGCTCCCGGGCCTGCGCGTCATCGAGGAGCGGTCGGGCGCCGAGCCGGGGTACCGCTTCTTCGTGCTCGGCCTGCGCCAACCGGTCGACCACCACGACGCGGCGGCCGGGACCTTCGAGCAGCGCCTCACCCTGCTCCACACCGCCGCTTCCACCCCCACGACGTGGACGGCACCGTCCCTGCGGACGACGCCGCCGTCCCCGGCCCGGACGCCTCCAGCGACGCGCTCTACGCCTGGCTGGAGAGGACCGCGGCCCTGCCCGTCTACGCCGACTCCACGGCCCGGCAGTTCGTTCCTACTAGTATCAACTCGGCACTCAAATGGGCTACCTGACCGTGCCCACCGATCATCTGAACGGACTCCTGAAGTACCCGGACGCCATCGAAGCCCGCAACTTCGTGCCGCGGACCGTCCCGATGCGCTTCGACGCGGAGGTCATGCCCGACATCGACCGCTGGGTACGGCGGCGCGCCCGTCGGATGCTCTTCGTCAACGGGGCTCAGGACCCGTCCGGGGCTGAGCCGTTCCGCCCCGGCCCCCGCGATGCGCGCGTGGTGTGCGTCGCCGGCGATCTCCCGCTCGCTCGGCCGGACAGGGCTGACCGGGGCGCGCACGTGCTCAGCGCGTGGTGATCCGGAAGGTGCTGAGTACGGCCTTGTGGTCGGTCGGCCAGGTCCAGGTGGGCTCCCAGAACCTGTCCCTGCCCGATTCCTCGACCCGCTCGTTGCGCACGATGGTGCGGGACGGCCCCACGATGACGCTGTCGAGCAGCCGGATCCGGCGGTCCGGGTGGTAGAAGACGAAGTCGATCCGGTCCCGCTCGTCGGCCTTCGGCGCCCAGGTGAGCTGACCGACGTCGACGCCCGGGTTGTCGCTCGGCCAGGTGAAGCCCGGCCTGCGGACCGGGTCCGGGTGGATCACGCGGTAGCTGTCGCGGAAACCGGCGTCCTCGATCGCCTTCGTCGTCGACCAGGGGACGACGGCACCGTGGTGGTCGAACAGGTTCCGGGTCCGGTGGTTCCAGTCCCGGTGCGAGGGTTCGTTGAAGTCACCGGCCAACAGCGTGAGCCGCCCCTTGGCCCGTTCCCTCGCGGCGTCCGCGAGCACCGTCCTCGTCGCCTTCGTGCGTCCCGAGGCCGTGTTGAGCCGGGTGATCAGGCCGACGTCGGTGATCGGACCGGTCGGGATCTCGCCCCAGCCGTACTCGGAGGTCTCCAGGGGCGACGGGGTGCCGCCGCCGTAGCCGCGCGGCAGGTAGGTCACGTAGTAGCGGTACTCCAAGTGCCCGGAGTACGCCGCGACCTCGGTGCCGTCGACCGAGACGACCGCCTTCGACCAGGACGGGAACGACGCGTGCTCGACGATCGGGTGGCGCGAGATCACCGCGGGGTCGACCGGGTTCTCGTTGTCGAAGTAGGTCAGCCCGCGGTCCGCGAGATCGGCCAGGAGACGGGCCACCCGCTCCGGGTTCGACTCGCTGAGCATCACCACGTCCGGTTCGACCGCGGCGATGGTGTCGGCGATGCCGGCCCGGCCGCCCGGCACCCGGCTGCCGCCGAGCCAGATGTTGAACTGCATGACCTTGAGCTTGCGGTGTGCGGGCCCGCCGTGCTTCCGCCCACCCTGCGGGGCGGCCTCGGCCGCGCCCGTTGCCAGCACTCCCGCTCCGACGGTCGCGCCGACCATCCCGAGCAGCTCACGACGCCTGACCATCAGTGACCTCCATCAACCACCTGCATCCATGGCCCGGTCAGGTTCGAAACGAGCCAGGACACACTGTTGAGGCCCCTCGTGCACGAAACGTGAACCCAAGTGCAACGTCAGATGTTTAATGATCAAAAGCGGTCGCGCCGGGGTTACCCACCGCCCGGCGCTACCGCGCACGTCAGCGGGGTGGGGGGATGCGTACGGTCTCCGCCCAGGGCGGGGGCTGCGGCGGGTCCTCGCCGATGAGGGCGGCGATCAGGCGGGCGGAGACGGGTTCCGGAGGCCAGGGGGTGTAGCCGTCGGTGAGGACGACGACGATGTTCGGCGGGTCCTGGGCGGCGAGTGCCGTACGGATGCCGACGGTCATGTCCGTACCGCCGCCGCCGGCGAGTTCGACCTGGTCGACGGCGGTCACCCGGGCGACGGCCTGGACGTCCGCGTCACAGGCGAGGACGGCGACCCGGTTGCCGCCGACGCCCACCTCGCGCAGTACGCCCGAGACCTCGGCGAGGGCGGCGGCGAGGTCGTCCTCGCCCATCGAGCCGGAGGTGTCGACGACGATGGCCACGCGGGGCAGGGGCCGGCGCAGGCTGGGCAGTACCACCCGGCCGCCGAGGGCGGGGGTGCGGCGTGAGGGGCGACGATAGGTGTAGTCGACCGCGCCGCCCGCCCATGCCGCGGCTTCCCGGACGGCGCCGGTGAGTGCCTTGCGCCAGTCGACGGTGGGTTCCAGGAGCTCTTCCGCCCAGCGCCGCCAGCCCGCCGGAACCGTCCCCCGGGACCGCGCGTGGGCGCGGACGGCCTGCGCGGTCTGGCGGCGCAGGGCCTCGGACTCCACCGGGCCGACACCGGCCGTGCCGGTGTCGGCGTGCTCGCCCAGGTCCCACGGGGCGGGGACGCCGTGGGCCCCCGATCCGCAGTCCGGCGGGTGCGGGGGCGAGGCCGGGACGTCCCGCAGGTACTCCTCGAAGAGTCGCCCGGCCGGCAGCCCGAAGAGCTGCGGTTCCATCCGTCCGGGGGGCAGCCGCAGACCGTCGGAGATGAGGTCGTCGTTGATCTCGCAGTCCTGGGCGATGTTGACCCGGACGTGGTCCCGCAGGTCCGCGGCCGGCAGCCGGTCGGCGCGGCCGTGGTGATCCCGCAGCAGGTGGGCCGCCTCGTGGATCCACACCCCGGCCAGTTCCTCGACGGCGGTCGCGTCGACGAAGGCGGGCGCGACGTAGCAGCGCCAGTACCGGTCCACCGCCATCGTGCTCACCCGGTCCGACGGCACGACGGTGAGGGCGTACAGGGCGGAGGCGAGGTACGGGCGGGCCTCGGTGGCCTGGTAGCGGGCGGCCAGCAGCTTGGCGCGGTCGAGGCCACCGCCCGGCGCGGAGGGCATGGCGTGCCGGCCGGTCAGCGCCCGCCCGGCAACGCGCCGGCGAGCTGCAACAGTTCGAGGAAGGCGTCGATGCCGGGCGGGATGGGCCAGTGCGGTTCGCGCATCGCGGCGAGGTCGCGGGCCGCCCGAGCCGCCACGTCGGGCACTCCGGCGTCCACCGCCTTGGCGAGCACCTCCCAGCCCGCCTCCCAGCGCGGGCGGGTCGGTTCGCTCTGCACGGCGGCGACCACGGCGATGAGGAACGCCAGCTGGCGGTCGCCGCGCTGGGGCAGCGCGAAGGCCGACGGATCGGCGAGCACCCGGTCGGGGTCGGGCAGGTCCAGGTTCTCCAGGTAGGAGAGGAGTTCGATGCCGGCGGCCTCGCCGACGGCGCCCATCAGGGCGGTGGCCCGTGCCTCGCGCCCGGCGCCCGAGGCGTATCCGGTGGCCAGCAGCCGCAGCGCCATCTCCCAGGTACGGGGCGAGGGCCAGGCCCGGCCGCGGCCCTCGGCCTCCTTCGGCATGTGGTGGGCGAGACCCGGACGGGCGGTGAGGAATCCGCTGATGACGCCCCGGGCGCGGGCGACCGAACCGGACGCGCGTCCCCGGTCCACCGTCGGCAGGGCGGTTTCGGGCCAGGTGCCGGCCATGCCGCGGGCCACGGTGCGCGGGTCGTGCGTCCAGTCGAGGTGCACGAAGCGGTTGGCGAGCGGCGGGCTGAGGTGCCAGCCGTCGGCGGCGCTGGCGGGCGGGTTGGCGGCGGCGACGATGCGTACCGACGCGGGGAGCGCCAGGCTGCCGACCCGGCGTTCGAGGACCACGCGGAGCAGTGCGGCCTGCACGGCCGGCGGCGCCGAGGACAGCTCGTCGAAGAACAGCAGGCCGTGTCCGGTACGGGCGAGCCGGACGGCCCAGTCCGGCGGCGCCATCGGCACGCCCGAGCTGGCGGGGTCGTCGCCGACGATCGGGAGTCCGGCGAAGTCGGACGGTTCGTGGACGCTGGCGACGACGGTCTCCAAGTGCACGCCGAGGGCGTCGGCGAGCTGTTCCATGCCGGCGGACTTGCCGATGCCGGGCTCGCCCCACAGCAGGACGGGCTGGTTCGCCGTCACCGCCAGGGCCAGGGCCTCCAACTGGGGGTTGGTGGCCGGTTCGGTCCTCGTGGTGCCCAGGCGGTTGTTGAGGTCGTCGGCGGCAGCGAGGGCTGCGGGTACGGGGGCGGTCACGGGTGCATGTCCTCGTCGTCTGCCTCAGGGTCGCCGTCGGTGCGGTCCTCGGTCCCGCTCCCGGAGGGGTCCGCAGCGGTGGCCGGGTCCGGTGCCCCGGCCGCTTCCTCGTCCTCCTCCGGCTCCTCGTCCCAGTCGGCCTCGACGTCGCCGTCGGCGGAGTAGCGCTCGTCCAGGTGGCTGTCGAACCAGTCGGAGCCGATGTCCGGGTGCTCCCGTAGGACGCGCATGCGCAGGAACGTCAGATCGGTCCGCTCGTAGCGGCGGATCACCTGTGCGAGGGAGAGTTCCATCTCGTCGATGACGTCGATCCTGGCGCCGGCGGCGAGCAGGTCCCGGACCAGGTCGGCCGAACCGCCCTCCTGGACGGCGCTCTGGAGCGGAGTGCGGTGCGCCCCGTCCTTCGCCTCCAGGTCCAGTCCGGCGGCCAGCAGGCGCGGCAGCAACGCGCGGTGGTCGAGGAGGCGGAGGGCGTGCAGCAGGCCGCGGCCCTTGCGGTCGCGGACGTGCGGGTCCGTGCCGGCGTCGAGGAGCGCCGTCACGGCGGGCGTGTCGCCGTGCTGGGCGTGCAGGAACAGGGCGTTGCGCTGCTCCCGCAGGGCCTTCGGCAGCTGTCCCTCGCCGCTGGTCCACTTGACCTGCGCGGCGAAGCAGCCGCTGATGGTGCCGCCGAAGGCGCGCAGCGCCAGCTCGCGCTGCCGTTCCTGTGCGGTGTGCGGGCCCGCCAGCTCGCCGTCGCGCGACACGACCTCGTGCCAGGCGCCGCCGCAGCGGACCCGGACGGGTTCGGGCATCCGTGGGCCGGGCGGGCCGGTCACGGGGCCGGCGTGCGGGAACAGTGCGGCGGCGACCAGCGGGTGCAGCTCCTCGGGCCGTATCCGGCCGGCCCGCAGCAGACCGATGTCGGGCAGCCGCTGCCAGACGTACGAGGGCAAGCTCGGACTGTCGTCCTCCTCGCTCCGGTCGTGGCCGGTGACGCGCAGCGGAGCGCGGTCGGGGTCGGCCGGGTCGAGTGCGGCCCGGAGGTGGCCGCGCCACTCCACGGGGAGGCGGAAGCGCGACCCGCGTCCCGCGCGGGCCAGGAGGCGCATCTCGGGGGCCAGGCGGGTGAGGTCGGGGGCGATGAACGAGGTGAGCCGGGCGACGTCGAGCTGCTGGAGGGCGCGTGGGCCCTGCGGCGGCGGAGTGAGGTCGAGGCCGAGCCCGGCGGCGGCGTACGCCTCGGTGTGCTCGCCGCGTGCCTGGAGGACCGCGACCCACTCCGCGAGGGCGGCCGGGTCGGCGCTGCCGGGGTGTGCGTCCGGGAGTTCCTCGGGGGAGCGGGGCGTGCCGTCGAGGTGGAGGAACGGCAGCCGGCCGTGGGGAACGGAATCGACGGCGTCGACGGCGCCCGCGCTCCGGCGCAGTTCGCCGGTGCGGCGGGCGTCCCAGAAGCGGCGGGCGGCCGTCCAGTCCTCCGTGAAGTAGTGCAGTCCGTGGAGTTCGTCGTCGCCGGGCGCGACGGCCGGGCCGAGGTGCAGGCGCAGTCGCTGCGGCCCGGCCAGCATCGGGGTGTTCGTCAGCGACAGGACGCAGCCGGAGTCGCCGTACGCGGCGAGGACGACACGGCGGCAGCAGGCGAGGGTGGTGTGGCCGCCGAGCGTGCGCGGGAGGTGCCAGCGCAGCAGGTCGGGCGCCAGGTGCCGCAGGTCGTCGGCGACGCGGGCGGCCACGTCGGTGCCGTACCGGTCGGCGATCCGCTCGGGGTCGAGGTCGTCCGGCACGTCCACGGCCGCCGCGGCACAGGCAGCCCGCCAGTCGCCGGCCTCCCGGGCCTGGGTGGCCCGTTCGATCATCCAGCGGGGTACGGCGTAGCGGCGGACGCGGGCCCAGGAGGAGACGTCCTCGAGGGAGAGGCCGCCGGGCGGGACGGGACGCGCGGTCACCGGTACACGCTCCCGATCGCCCGCAGGTCGGGGTGGGTCGGCAGGGCCGGCCGCAGCCGTTCGGTGAAGGACCGCTTGAGGCGGCGGGGCGTGCCGGGGCCGAGGCCCACGTATTCGAGGCGGTGTCCTTCGGGGAGCGCGGCGAGCAGGCTCTTGGCGCCTCGGCCGGTGATGCCGGTGTGGCGTAGTTCGAGTCGGCGCAACGGGCTTCCGGGCAGGGCGGCGGCCAGTGTCCGGGCGCCGTCGTCGCCGGTGGTGTTGCCGGGTGAGCCGAGGCTGCGTTCGGACATGGCCCGGCCCAGGTCGAGGGTCTCGATGCCGTCCAGGGCGTCGGCGAGGGCGCGGGCTCCGGCGGGGCCGATGCCGTTGCCGCCCAGCCCGAGCCGCACGGGCCGGGTCGGGTCGGTGGCGGCGGCCAGGGTGGCGGTGCCCTCGTCGCCGAGGTGGTTGGCCGTCAGGTAGAGCTCGCGGACACCGGCGTCGCGGACGAGGGCGGCCAGCAGCGGGGCGTCGGCGGCGGTCAGTCCGTTGCCCCCGAGGAAGAGCCGTTCGAGCGGCGCCCCGCGGTCCAGCAGGGCGTCGAGGAGGATCCGTACGCCCTCGGGTCCGATCCCGGAGTTGACGAGGTCCAGGGTGCGCAGTGCGCTGTTGCGGCGCAGCAGCGCGGCGAGGGTGCGGGCGCCGGTCACGGTCACCGGGTTCCGCTTGAGCCACAGGGCGCGCACCGAGGTGTCCTCGGCGAGTGCGTCCGCGAGCGCGGTGACGCCGGCCGGGCCGATGCGGTTGCAGCCGAGGTACAGGGTCCGGATGCCGTGAGCGGTGCCGGCGTCCCGGGCGGCGGCCAGGGCACCGGTGACGGACCGGACGCCCTCGTCGCCCAGTGAGTTGGTGCCGAGCAGCAGGTGCGTGGCGTGCGGGGAGCCCGCGGCCACGGGCAGCAGGCGCGCCGCGCCCGCGGGGCCGAGTCCCTGCTTGCACAGGTCCACCCGGCCGTCGGCGCGCAGCGTGCCCAGGGGGAACGCCTCGTCCTCGGCGACGGGCCGGGCGTCGACGAGTCGGGCCAGCAGCGGCGTGAGCAGCGCGGGGTCGGCGAGCGGTAGATCGGGATGCTCGATCGCGGGGCAGCGTACGGGCGTTGTCGGCTGGTCCATCACCACTCCACCGGTCTTTCGCCGGGGCCCGGCGTCCGCGTCGACATCAAGTAGGCGCAAGACCGGTCGGATTCGAACCGACGTCCTCCAGCTCGATGCGTGGGCGCGACGACCTCTGCGCTACGGCCTTGCTGCGGACGATCATAAACGCAGTCGCAGGATTTTTTCGATTACCGGTTCGAAACGGGGGAAGTCAGGCGTTGCGGGTGCCCGGGGCGGCGCACTCCTGTCGGCTCCCTGGTCGACCAGCAACACACCTCCTCAGACCGCAAGCAGGTCGACCACGAACACCAGGGTCGAGTTCGCCGGGATCGAGGGCGAGGGCGACTGCTTGCCGTAACCGAGACGCGGGGGAACGATGATTTCGCGCCGGCCGCCGACCTTCATCCCCCGCACGCCCCGGTCGAAGCCCTTGACGGCCCGGCCCCCGCCCAGGGCGAACTTGAAGGGCTGGCCCCGGTCCCAGGAGGAGTCGAACTCCTTCCCGGACGCGAAGGCGACTCCGACGTAGTGGACCCTGACCACCCTGCCCGGCTTCGCCTCGGCGCCGTCCCCGACGACCAGGTCCCGGAAGGTCAGCTCGGTGGGAGCAGCCCCCTCGGGCACGTCGACCTCGGGCTTCGTCGGTTCACTCATCGCAGCCTCATCGCTCCTTGCCGGCGGCCCCCGTACGGAACTGCCGGCCGCATGGACGTTCCCTGCGGCACCCGGTCACGTTACCGGCGACTGAACGGGAGCGTGCTGCGACTGCGCAACGTGGGCACGCCCAGCCTCAGCGTCGTCCGAACCGCCGCCTGAGGCGGCGTGGAGCTTGAGCGGGTGGCCGGAAGCCGCCACCGTCTCCCGCCGTGCACATGCGGGCGAGGGCGCTCACCGGCCGTCGGCCGCGACCGTCACCGTGGGACCGGAAGTGCTGCTGGGGCGCCGTCACCTGGAGGCCGTGCCCGTCCGTGGGGCGGGGCGGACGTGTCGGACAGCAGATGATACGGGCAAAAGTGAACGGGCGTACGAATCCAGCCGATTCGTAGATCGAGCTGCCAACGGGCGGGCAGAGGCGGAAACTTGATCTGCTTGGGGGGCCTTGCTGGCTGGTAACAGACGCAACGCCCATGCATATGTCTGTCAATGTCATTGAAGAGATCAGGAGTGTCCGGATGGCCCGCTTCCGCGTTCGCCGACCTGCATCCCTCGCCGCCGCGGCAACCGCCCTGCTCCTCCTGGGGTCGGCGCCCACGGCGGTGGCCGAGCCCTCCGAAGGGAAGCTGACCTCAGGGCTGCTCCCGATCCCGCCGGGAGGGATACACAGTTTCGTCAAGGGACTGAACAGCAGCGGCACGGTCGTCGGCGACTACTACGTGCAGGGCTCCGACGGACCACTCGCGATCCGGTGGAACGCCGGCCGCCCCGGCTACACCCGCCTGGCGCCGCTGCCCGGTGAGCAGTTCAGCCGCACGACCGCGCTCAGCGACCGCGGATGGGTGGTCGGCCTGTCCTACAACACCCAGCCCAACTCCCACCCCGTGCGCTGGAGACCGGGCGGCACCCCGACCCGGCTGACGCTTCCCGGTGGGTCCAGCAACGGCAACGCGTCGGCCGTCAACAACTCCGGGGTCGCGGTCGGCGACGCCTCCGTGGCGAACAACCGCTCCCAACCCCTGCGCTGGCAGTCCGACGGCAGCCGGACCGAGCTGCCCGTGCTGCCCGGCGACGACAGCGGCACCGCGACGTCGATCAACAGGTCGGGCACGGCGGTCGGATGGACCGAGAAGCGCGACGGCACCGACGGCCCCGCGCACCCCGTGCGCTGGAACGCGGCGGGCGTCGCGAGCGCGCTGCCCCTCCCGGCGGGAATCGTCGGGGCCCGGACGAGCCAGATCACCGACAACGGCGTGGTCTTCGGCCACGGACGGCTCGCCGGGAGCACGGCGTACGACCGGGTGCTGGTGTGGGCGGCCGACGGCACCGTCCGTGACGCCGGGCGCGGGCGGGGATACGACGTCAACCGGGCGGGCACCGCCGTGGGGGCTTCGTTGGAGGACAACCCGAACGGCGACACGGCCCGCTGGAACGCGGACGGCACCAGGACCGTGCTCGACAACCCGGCGGAAGCGGCCGGGGAGGTGCTGTCGATCAACAACCGGGGCGCGGCAGTCGGGTACGCCTGGCCGCCGGCCGGCAACCCCGCGCTGGACAAGGCCCTGTTGTGGAAGCCCGACGGCACGGTCGTCCCGCTGCCGCCGTCGTCCCTCGGTCCCTACGCCGCGGCGTTCGCGATCAACGACGCCGGAGTGATCGCCGGGTTCTCCGTCGGCACCGACGGCGCCGGCAATGCGACGACCTGGCGTGCGACCGTCTGGAAGCGCTGACCCCCGCCGCCAAGGGGGCGGGTGAGGAACGGCACGATCCCCGGCGCCTCACACATGACGCGCCCGGGATCGTGCTGCCCGGGTGACGTCGCGCGAACCGTCTGCCGCCCGCGACGGAGCGGCTGACCGGCGCTCCGCGGGGTCAGTGGGGCGTCCCCCGGTCGGCGGCACGCAGGACGGCCTGCGCCGAGAACAGACGTTCCTGCTCATCACGGTCGCCGTCGGCGCCGCTCACGACGTCGTCCGCCCACCCGAGCAGCCGGTGCAGATGGGGGTCGGTCGCGGCCGCGACGATGCGGGGCTCACCCACGACGACCTCACCGCCCGTTCCGTCGACAGCGATGAGCGTGCCCTCGGGGAGGGTGCGCCCGCCCGCCCGGACGCAGCCGTCGACGGTGTCGACGGTGAGGTCCGTCGCCCCCACGACGGCGGGCTTCCCCATCGCCCGTGCCACCACGGCCGCATGACTGGTCGGCCCGCCGCGTGCCGTGACGACCCCGGTCGCGGCAGCCAGGCCGTGCAGGTCGAGCGGGGAGGTCTCCGGGCGCAGGAGGAGGACCGGGCCGCCCGCCGCCAGCCGCGCCGCGCTGTCGGCGGTGGTCGCCACCCGACCGACGGCCACTCCGGGAGAGGCTCCGAGTCCCCGGGTGAAGACGTCCCGGGGGTCGATGGCCGCGATGCGCGGTGTCCGTACCTGGGCGAGGTGCTGCGGCGAGACGCGCAACAGGGCCTCGTCGCGCCCGATGGCTCCCGCCTCGGCGAGGTCGACCACGACCCGTACCGCGGCCCGCCCGACGAAGCGTCCGGGACGCACCTGGAGGATCCACAGCTCGCCCGCCTCGAAGGTGAACTCGACGTAGCACGCGTCGCGGTAGTGCTCCTCCAGCCGGTCCAGGGCGCTCAACAGGCGGGTCCACACGGCGGGTTCCCGGTCGGCCAGCTCGTGCAGGGGGCCGGTCAGCGAGCTGCCGGAGACGACGTCCTCCCCCTGACGGCCGAACAGGACGTCACCGAACGGAACGTGCTCACCGGTGTTGGGGTCGCGGCTGAAGGCGACACCCGACCCGCTGCGCTCGTCGCGGTTGCCGAACACCATCGCCTGGACGGTCACGGCCGTGCCGAGGTCGTCGGGGATGTCGTGCAGGGCGCGGTAGGTCTTGGCGCGCGGGGTGTCCCACGACGAGAACACCGCTGCGACGGCGAGCTCCAACTGCCGGGACGCGTCCTCGGGAACGGGCTCGCCGCTCTGTTCGTGGATGAGCTGCTCGACGTGACGGATCGCCGTTGCGAAGGCGCTCGGGTCGCCGTTGCGCCCGGCGATCGCCCGGTCCACGCCGGCCAGGCTCTCCTGGCCCACACCGATGACCTGGGCGGCGAAGCCGGTCAGGAACCGCAGCCGCGAGTCCAGCGCGAACCGCGGTTCGCCCCGCTCCTCGGCGAGCGCGGCCGTCGCCCGGGAGGTGAGCCCGAGGTTGAGGACGGTGCTCATCATGCCGGGCATCGACACCTTGCCGCCGGAGCGGACCGACACTGCCAGCGGACGCTCCGAGCCGCCGAGCTCGCGGTGCGTGGCGTCCTCCAACTCGGCCACCGCAGAAGCAAGTTCGACGGTGAGACCGTGGGGCAGGCGCCCGGTGCGGAGGTAGGCGCGGCACGCCTCCGTACCGATGACGAACCCCGGTGGCACGGGCAGCCCCAAACGGCGGAGCACGATCAGCCCGTGGGCCTTGCCGCCGAGGACGTCCGCCGTCTCCTCGACTTCTGCCGAGAGCGGGTGAATCCAGGTCATCGCGTGGTCATCTCTGCGTCGCCTCCGTTGCTCCGGCTGCGGGGGAGGGGGGCTGCCGTGCGCGGCGGCCGGTGGTCTCAGTGGCGCGGGATGCCGAGCGTGGCCAGCAGGTCCTCGTGCAGCTGGAACCACACGGTGTGGTACGAGGCGGTGCTGTCCGTCACGTACTCCAGAGCGCCCGACCTCGCACGGACGAGCGCGTCGGAGAGCCGGACGGGATAGCGCTGGAACCGGAGCAGGGCCGCGGACAGCTCCGCGCACAGGGGCTGGGCACGCTGGTGGAACTCCGTGAACCGGTCGAGGACACGGGCGTCGTAGGAGGAGTCGCTGTGGTCGTTCATCGTCATGGCGCCGTCGACGGTGCGGGTCTGCCATGCCGTGCAGAGGTCGAGGAGTTCGGGGTTGAGGACGAGGAACCGGTCGAGGGCCGCGGTCAAAACGGGGCGCACACCGGCCGCCGCCACCTCGTCGGCGATCCGCTCGGCGTCCGCGGCGCGGCCCGCGTCCGTGAGGCCCCAGCCGCCGAAGTCGCCCGGGGTGCGCGTGACGAGCCCGGCGACGGCGAGGTCGATCAGCCCCGACTCGACGTCGGACTCGGGCAGTCCGGTCGCCCCGGCCACGGCGGACAGCCCTGAGAAGCCGATGCAGCGAAGGGTGTGGAGTACCAGCAGCTCGGTGCTGGTGGCGTGAGACGAAACGGGTCGGGTCATGGCGCGGCCCCATGGGGTGTGGTGTGGGAAACGTCTGCGGTGGTGAGGTCGAGGCTGGCCGCGGCGTGCGCGGCACCTGGTCCCTGGGCTCGGCTGACGATCGCGTCGTGCCGTACGCGGACCGCGTACTCGGTGCTGTCGTCGGCGTTCGGTACGCCGACGGCCGACGCCAACAGGCCGCGTTCGTCGAGGACGAGACGCAGGCGCGGCCGGCTGTCGGGAGCGAACGCGCGCTCCAAGCAGCGGGCGAAGTCACCGATCCGCAGGCGGACGAGGCGTCCGGTTTCGGCGGGGTCGGCCGTGGTGACCGCCACGGTGATCAGATCGCCGGCCCGCGCGCTGCGGACGGCCTCTTCCGCGGCTGCGAGACGGTGGGTTCCGAGGACCGTGATCACACCGTCCCCGGCGAATCCGACCGTCCGCCCGCCGAGCAGGTCCCGCAGCGTGCGCGGTGGGTCCCACCGGTCGTGACAGGCCCGCGCGGGCGGGACGTAGGGCAGGTACGGGGGGTTCCAGGTGTCGGCGAGGGCAAGGGCGTCCAGGTGTGCGCAGGCCAGTGCGATGTCGAAGGGGTCGCCGAACCCGAGGGCCGGATCCGTCGAGGTGCCCGGGCCGTCCAGCAGCCGCAGGGTCAGCTGAGCCCGCCGGACCTGTCGCGCGGGCGGCGTGTCGGTACCGGCGCGCGAGTCCAGTGACTCCAGCGCGAGCGCGAGCAACAGCGCCTCCACGCGGGTCACTTGGCCGAACGCGGCACGGATCGGTTCGTCGTCGAGGACCTCGGTCAGTGAGCCCAGGTGCACCCGGCCGGCGGCGGGGCCGTGTGCGGACAGCGGCAGCCGTTCGAGCCAGATGCGGGCGAAGGCCCCCAGGGCCTCGGCGCTGGAGGTCCGGACGGGCGCTGCCGAGGGGTCGACCCCGCCCGCGGCGTCGTGCTCGAACAGGTCGATCAGTACGGCCAGGTAGAGGGCGCGTTTGCCCGGGAAGTTCGAGTACACCGCGCCACGCGTCAGTTCGGCCCGCTCGGCGATCCGGTCCACCTTCGCCGCCGCGTATCCACGCTCGGTGAACTCCGCCTTCGCCGCGGTCAGTACGGCGGCGCGGGTGCGCTCCTGCTGTTGGGCTCGGGTCAACCGGACCATCCGCTGCTCCTTGCCGTGCGTACGCCGCTGTCGTGCGCGCCGTCCAGTTCAGCTGTTCAAGCGTCTCCGCTCCCGACTGAAGATACACGCAACATCCCGATGGTGAGAACATCTGAGTGTGCGTGGTGCGCAGGGCTGACCGCTCGGGCACTGCCGAGGACCTGCTGTGAGGGCGCCGCGCTCATCCGCTCAGGGCCGGGCGCCGGGCCCGAAGCCCGTCCAACGCAGGTCCGCGGGGAGATGGCTCATGTCGTTGTAGACCACCAGCGACGGGGCCGCGCCGGTGTAGTACTCGATGGCCGTCACCGCCGTGTTCCCGCAGCTCATCCCCAGCCACCGCTCGGGCGGGGCGCCGAGGGCGTGTCGCAGGAGCCAGGCCACCTGGTAGGCGTGGGTGACCAGGACCTCGTGCGTCTCGGTGTCGGCGGGGCGGGCGAACCGGTCGGTCAGCGCGTCCGCGAGGCGCTCACCCCTGGCCGCTTCGACGGGGTCGTAGCCGTCGAACACCCCGGCCCATGCCGTCGGGGGCTTCTCCGGCACGTGCGGGATGTGGTCGGTCAGTTCGGCCGCCTCCCGCACGGGGACCCCGTGCAGGCGTTCGCCGATGAGTCGGGCGGAGTGCACCGCCCGGGGCAGCGGCGAGTGCCACACCGTGTCGATCGGCAGGCGCGCCAGGCGCTCCGCGAGCAACTCGGTCTGGCGCCGTCCGACTTCGGTGAGCCTCCCGAAGGCGTCCGCCGCGCCGTGTCTGACCATGAACAGACGCCGAGTCGCCATGTCGGCCCTTCCCGGAGGAGGTGAGTGCAGATGCTCGGAACATCCGGATGGTACTGAAATCCAGACGTCTGGCGAGGCATGCCGAACGCAGGCCGGGTCTACCCTCCGGATGCATCCTTGATGAGGTCGATCTGGTGCGTGGCCACGTGGTGCACGGTCCCGGTCGTGGTGTCCACGGCTCGCACATGAGCGACGACGCTGCCCAGGCGCATGACGACATGGGTGGTGCTGGTGCCCTTGAACGCTTCGGTCTCGTCCGCGCCGGACGCGATCTCGACCTGCTTGGGCACCGTGACGGAGGCCCGCGCCGTGGCCGCCAGGCTCTTCCGCACGGCGCTCGCCGCCCCCGGGGAATCGAAGGAGTAGAGGGTGAACTCGATGTGCCCTTCGCCCGCGGGCCCCTCGGCTCCGAGTTCCTTCTTGCCGCCGGCCACCAGTCCGCCACAGGACGCACCACTGCTCTCGGCGCAGTTCTGGCGCGCTTCCTGCCCCTCGATCACGGTCGGGTCGTCCCCGACGAGGGCGTCCCCCAGGGTGTAGTCGGTGGGGAGCGCCGACCGCACCTGCGCGGCCGAGAGCGAGATGAACGGTTTCGCCTTCGTGGTCCGTCCGTTCGCAGCGGGCGCGTCGCTGCGCTTCCCGGTCGTTGCCTCTTCGCCGTCCCCGCAGCCGGTCAGCGTGGCTACCAGTGCTGCGCTGAGCAGCATTCCCCGTATCGCGGACTGCACCCGAACTCCCCCCACACCCACACTGCTTGACGGCGCCTACTAAACCACCGTCCGTTGGGGTCTTCACAATTCACGGCCTCGGCGGCGGGCGTCGGAGCCGGCGCGCCTACTCCGTTCCGCCGTGCGGGCCGGATCCGGCTCCTTCGGGGGTGCTCCCGTGGAGGGTGATGACATCCGTCGGGTCCCAGATGTCGGTGCGGCGATGGGTGACCGCGATGAGGGTGCTGGGCAGTTGTCGTAGCGTCTCCACGACGTGTCGTTCCGTCGTCGTGTCGAGCGCTGCCGTTGCTTCGTCGAGGACGAGGACCGGTGCGTCCTTCAGGAGTGCGCGCGCGAGGGCGACGCGTTGGCGTTCTCCGCCGGAGAGAGCGTTGCCGTGGTGGCCGACGTGCTGGTGGATGCCCTGGGGGGACCGGGCGATGACGGTGTCCAGGTGGGCCTTCCGAGCGGCTTCGAGGACGTCGTCGTCGGTGGCCGTGGGGTCGCCGAGTCGGATGTTCTCGGCGATGGTGCCGTCGAACACGACCGGTTCTTGGGGGACGTAGGCGAAGTGCGGGGCGAGGTCCTCGTACCGCAGGTCCGTCAGGGCGGCTCCGCCCAGGGTCACGCTCCCCTCCCCGGGGTCGTCGAAGCGCATGAGCAGGTTCAGCAGGGTGCTCTTGCCGCTTCCCGTCGGGCCGGTGACGAGCACCCGCGCCCCTTCCGGGATGACGGCGCGGACGTCGCGGAGCACGGGCGGGTGCGTGATGCCCGCGAGTTCCAGTGCGTGGCCGTCGCGCGCGGCGCTCCGTGCGGGTTCCGGCAGGGCCGGCGCGGTAGCCGCGGTGCGGTACTGCCGGACCACGGTGCGCAGGTCGTTCACCGTCGGTCCGGCGAGCGCGAGCGCGTCCAGGGGCGCCGCGGCCCGCCCGGTCAGGACCAGGAGCGCGAGCGCCGATGCGGGATCGTCGATTCCCGTGACCGCGAGGAGCACGACGACCCCGGCGAGCGGAAGGACACCGGCGAGGTGCGAGACGAGGGCCGCCGGTGCGGAGGCGTTGTTGGTGCGCGCGAGTGCGGCTTGCTGAGCCTGCCAGGTGGCCGCCAGGCGTGCGACGGCCCCCTCGGAGCCGGCGGCCGTCCGCAGCAGTTCGAGGTGGTCGACGAACTCCAACGAGGCCGCGGCGGCGGCCTGCTCGGCGTCGCCCCGGCCGGCGTCCGCGCGGGCCAGGGCCCGCTGGGCGAGGCTCTGCGAGAGGAAGGCGACGGTCAGCAGCCCGCCCACGCACAGCATGGCGGACGGCCCGCTGACGAGTCCGATGCCGACGAGCAACAGCAGGGGGAGCAGCGGCGAGAGGACGAAGGTCTGCAACTGGTGGGCGGGCACGCTCATCAGCGTCGGGACGGCGCGCCCGGCGACGGTCCCGATCAGCGCCCGGTGGGTCTCCGTGAACCAGGACAGCTTGGCACGCGCGAACGCGGTACCGAGCGCGTCGTAGAGGTCGCCGGCGAGCCGGGCGCCGGTGAGGTAACCGCCGCGTGAGACCAGCACGGTCGTCGCGACGGCCACCCCCGCAGCGCCGAGCACGGGTCCGGGCGGCTCCCCGTTCGCGAGGGCCCGGGCGAGTGCCGTGTACGCGGACGCTTCCGCAACGGCGACGAGCACCCAGCCGCACCCGATCAGGGTCAGCCGTCGCTTCGCCGCGGCGGGAAACGCCTGCAGTACGGGCGTGGTCATCGTCGTCCTCCGTGCCTCGTGAGGTGCCCCTCGGCGAGCGTGAGTTGTTCGTCGGCGGTCGCGGCGAGCCGAAGGTCGTGCGTGACGACGATCAGCGTCTTCCCCGTGTCGGCGAGGAGGCGCAGCTCCGCCATGACCCGGGCGGCCGTCCGCTCGTCGAGGGCGCTGGTCGGTTCGTCCAGGAGGATCACGGGCGCTTCGGTGAGGAAGGCCCGCGCCAGTGCGACGCGTTGCCGCTCGCCGCCGGAGAGGTTCGTCGTCCCGGTCCCCGGCGGGACGTCGAGCTGCGCCCGCCGGAGCCCCTCGGTGAGGTCTCCGTCCTCGGTGTCCGGGGCGGAGAGGCGAAGGGTGTCGCGGACCGTCCCGGGCAGCACGTCACCACCCTGCGGAACGAGGAGCACCGGTCCACCGATAGGCCGCGCGGTCGGGTCGGGCGGGAGGACGACGTGCCCTGCCGTCGCTGATTCGAGTCCGGCGATGACACGCAGGAGCGTCGTCTTGCCGCATCCGCTGAGCCCGGTGACGGCGGTGATCGTCGCCGGTTCGAACGTGTGGGTCACCTCGTCGACGAGGACGCGTTCCGCGTTCCCGACCGTGAGGCGGACCAGGGCCGTGCCCGGGGTGGTCCCCCCTGCGTCGGCTCGCTGCGCGGCGGGCGTGACGACGGGTTCCCGGAACACCTCGGCGATGCGGTCCGCGGCAGCGCGACCCGCGCGGACGTAGTCGAGACCGTGGCCGAGGCGCAGCGCCGGGGTGACGGTGGCCAGGCCGAACAGCAGCATCGCGGCGAGCGTGCCGGTGTCCTGTCCGTGGCCGACGGCGTAGGCGATCGCGTAGGTCGCGGCTGCTTGGAGCAGCGCTCCGGCGACGGCGGCGAGCGTCGCGACCCGTCCCACCCAGCGGACCATTCCGGTGGTGAAGCCACGGGTCGCCGCCGCGTAGCGGGCCGCGGCGCCGCCCTGGGCTCCGTAGCTGCGGCTGATGCGGATTCCGCGGGCGTAGTCGTCGACCGCGGTCACGATGTCGCTCATCACCCGGACGCTTTCGGCGCCGTGGCGTGCGGAGGTCCGCGGAACGACGAGCAGGTAGTAGCAGGCGGCGAGCAGTCCCGGGACGAGGGCGAGCAATGCGGCCGGCCCTGCGACGGAGAGCAGGGCGACCGCGCTGGCCAGGGGGACGACCGCGAGCGTCGCGAGCTCGGCGGGCAGGTGGGCGACGGCGTGGTGCAGCGCTGCGACGTCGTCGGAGACCAGGCGGCGCAGCGCATCGCCGCCGCGCTTGGCGAGCGCACTCGTCGGCATCCGGGCCAGGTGCCCTGCCACGTCGTGTCGCAGACGTTGGGCGAAGCGGGCTTCGCCGCGGTGCGCCGTCCACGAGGACACGGCGGACAGCAGGCCGCTGACGGCCCATGCGGTGCACGCCCCCACCGCGTGCGCGGGCCGTGGGTCGGTGAGGACCCGGGTCGCGAACCAGAGCGCGCCGAGACCGCAGAGCCCGGCTACCGCTGCGGTGAGCGAGGCGACGCCGAGCACCGGGAGGCTGGGCAGCAGCGCCCGCGCGAGGGGCGAACGCCGGACCGACGGCGAGGGCGACCCGTGTTCAGACGTCATCGACGCTCTCCCGTCGGGTCGTGCGGTCGAGTCCGATCGGAACGACCTGGGGGGTGCCGGCGACGGGGTCGGCGACGACGAGGCAGCGCAGCCCGAAGACGTCCTCGACCAGGTCCGTGGTGACGACCTCGGCCGGCGGGCCCTCGGCGACGACGGCGCCGTCCTTCATGGCGACCATGTGTGTCGCGTACCGTGCCGCCTGATTGAGGTCGTGGAGCACTGCGACCAGGGTGCGGCCGGCGAGGTGCAGGTCGGTGAAGAGTTCCAGCAGTTCGATCTGATGGGTGAGGTCGAGGAAGGTCGTCGGCTCGTCGAGGAGGAGGATGTCCGTCTGTTGGGCGAGCGCCATCGCCACCCAGACGCGCTGGCGTTGTCCGCCGGAGAGCTCGTCGACCAGGCGCGGCGACAGGTCCTCGACACCGGTCGCGGCCATCGCCTCCGCGACGGTGCGCTGGTCGGTGTCGGTCCATTGGCGGATGAGCTTCTGGTACGGGTAGCGTCCGCGGGCGACGAGGTCGGCGACCCGGATGCCGTCGGGGGCGAGCGAGGACTGCGGGAGCAGCCCGAGCCGTCGGGCGACGTCCTTGGCCTTGTAGGCGTGGATGTCCTGCCCGTCGAGGACGATCTGCCCGGTCGAGGGCCGCAGGAGTCGGGAGAGGCCGCGCAGCAGCGTGGACTTGCCGCATGCGTTGGGGCCCACGATGACCGTGAACGATCGGTCCGGGATCGCCACGGACAACCGGGCGTTGACCGGGTGCTCGTCGTATCCGATCGTCACGTTCTCGGCGCGGAGCCGGCAGCCGGTCGACGGGCGCACGCGCTTCTCGGTGTCGGAACGGGT
Organism: Streptomyces sp. NPDC127068; assembly: GCF_042724695.1. Lineage (NCBI taxonomy): Bacteria > Bacillati > Actinomycetota > Actinomycetes > Kitasatosporales > Streptomycetaceae > Streptomyces > Streptomyces sp. NPDC127068. The sequence goes on from NZ_JBHXEN010000002.1 coordinate 54,507, forward strand.
CATATGCTTCGTCTCGTTTCGCGGATCAGCAGCCAGATCAGGTACAGCCCGCCGAGGCAGACGGTGATCAGGCCGACGGGCACGGGCCGGTACGCCTGCGCGATCGCCAGTGACGTCGCTTGGGCGAGGGCGAGGAGGGCGGCCCCCATGAACGCGGCGGAGGCGACCGTGACCCCGGGGGTGCGGGTCAGTCGGCGAGCGAGCTGCGGCGCGCAGAGGGCGACGAACCCGATCGGTCCGGCCGCGGCGGTCACCAGGGCGCTCGTGGCGACACCCGCGATCAGGAGCACCGGTCGGGCGCGGGCGGCGCTGACCCCTTGGGCGAGGGCCGCGTCGTCGCCCAACTCCAACTGTCGGAGCGCCGGGGCGAGGGCGGTGACGCATCCGAGGACGAGCGCACCGCCGATCAGGGCGGGGACGAGGGCGGCCCATCCGACCCGGCTCAGTGAGCCCGCTCCCCAGAAGCCGACGCTCATGGCGTCGTTGATGTCGGCCCGGGTGATGAGGTAGGAGTTGATCGATCCGAGCATGGCCGAGACGGCGATGCCCACGATGATCAGCCGGAACCCCTGCACCCCCTTGCGGTACGCGAGCAGGTAGACCGCGCCCGCGGTGAGCAGGCCGCCGGCGATCGCGGCCGTGGCCACCGACCCATAGTGGTGGCCGCCGAGGAGCAGCATCGTGAGGACGACGCCGGTGTAGGAGCCGGCGTCGAAGCCGATCACGTCCGGTGAGCCGAGGGGGTTGCGGGTGAGGGACTGGAAGACGGCCCCGCCGATGCCCAGCAGCGCGCCGAACAGGAGCGCGCCGATCGCCATCGGCAGACGCCATTCGGTCACGATCAGCCGGTGGAAGTCGTCGCCCTGCCCGGTGAGCGCCCGCACGACCTCGACGGGGCCGAGCGGATAGTCGCCGAAGCCGAGGGAGAGCACCGCGACGCCGACCGCGAGGACCGCGAGGGCCGTGTTGACCGCCAGGCTGCGGAAGCCGAAGCGGATGGCGACGAGGCCGCCGATGCGGAGGCGGGCGTGCCGGTAGCCGAAGTCGATCGGTCTCGGCCCCGTGGTGGAGCGGTTCACAGTCCGGCTGCCTTCCTGCGACGTACGAGCGCGATGAGCACGGGGGCGCCGATCAGGGCCGTCAGCACGCCTGCTTCGATCTCTCCGGGGCGGGCGACGACCCGCCCGATCACATCGGCGGCCAGGACGACGGTCGGCGAGGCCAGGACGGTGTAGGCGATGATCCACCGCTGGTCGGGTCCGGTGAACCAGCGCACGACGTGCGGGACCATCAGCCCGATGAACGCCATTCCTCCGGTCAGTGCCGTGGCGCCGCCCGCGAGCAGCGTGACCGCGGCGATCCCGGTGACGCGCGTGCGGGTGACGCGGGCGCCCAGTGACGCGGCCTGATCGTCGCCCAGGGCGACGGCGTTCAGCGCTCCGCCCAGACAGCACGCGATCACCAGCCCGACGACGAGGAACGGGAGCACCGCGAGCGTGTCGGGGAGGGAGGTGCGGTCCAGCGATCCGAGGCCCCAGTTCCTGAGGGACCGGAACGTCTCCTCGTCCATGAGCATCATGAACGTCGAGAACGCCGTCAGCACCGCGGCCAGGGCCACACCGGCGAGTACCAGGGTGACGGGTGAGGCGGAACCCCTTCCGGAGGAGCCGATCGCGTACACGACCACGGTGGCGATGACCGCGCCGAGGAAGGCGAACCACACGTACCCGGTGACGCCCGACACTCCGAACAGGCCCACCCCGATGGTGATCGCGCATCCCGCCCCCGCGTTCACGCCCAGGATTCCCGGGTCGGCGAGCGGGTTCCGGGTGAGCGCCTGGATCAGCGCTCCGGCGACCCCGAACGCGATGCCCGAGACGATGCCGACGACGGTGCGGGGCACCCGCAGCGTCCAGACGATCGACGCCGCCTCGGACCCGTCGGGGTGGAACACGTTCCCCCACACGTCCCGCAGCGGCAGCGGATTCGCACCGAAGCTCACGCTCAGGGCCAGCACGCCGGCGAGGACGCACGTCAGCGCCACCAGCCCGAACATCCGCCGGGCTGGCGGGAGTCGTTCCGGGCGTTTCTTCTCCAGCAGGCCGTGCGACGCGTCCGTGGTCATGATCCTCCTCCAGAAGGAGCGGGCGGGGCGCGCCAACGCGCGCGCCCCGCACCGGTGGGCTGTCAGAGGGCGTCGGCGAGGCGCGGGACGAGGTGTCCGGTCGCCCACTTGTTGCCGATCGGCCCGCCGCTGCTGATCGCCCACAGCAGGTCCCCGCCGTCGTCGGTCTTCGGCGCGAGCTGCACGAAGTTCCCGGAGGACACGGCGCCGAGGTTCCGGAACAGGTCGCGACCGGTCAGCTCCCGCATCTCCTTGTCGCCCGCAGCCGCGCTCTGACCGAGCAGCAGCACATCGGCGTCGATCTTCGACAGCAGTTCGTCGCTGACCGTGGCGTCCCGGGCGAACTCCCGTGCGCTCGGGTTGTTGGCGAAGCCGAGTTCACCCAGGAACGTCTCCGGAGCGGAATCGGGCCGCGACAGGTACTGGAGCCCGTTGGCCTGGCCGTAGAAGATCGCCCAGGTGGCGGTGAGCCCTTCGAACTCCGGGTGCTTCTTGCGGAGCGTCGCGAAGTGCTCCTCGTGGTCGTCGACGACGCGCTTCGCGGCGTCGACGAGGTCGAGCGTCTCGCCGAGCACCCGGATCGAGTCCTGCCAGGGGATGAGCAGTTGGGACGAGGTGTCCGGGCTGGTCACGACCGGGGCGATGCTCTTCAGCCGGTCGTAGTGGTCGGCGAGCTTCACCCCGCCGAGGCCGTCCGTCCACCCGACGGCGACGATGAGGTCCGGCTTGCTCGCGGCGATCGCTTCGACCGGCACCTCCTCGCCCATCACGAACTCGTAGGTCTTGACGTCGTCCGCACCGTGCTTGCCGAGGTACCCGCCCTCCTTGACGAAGCTGGAGCTGAGCACGGGCGTCACCCCGAGCGAGAGGAGCAGTTCCGTGTCGATCGCGTTCGGCACGACCGCCGCGATCCGTTCGGGACGCTTCTGCAACACGGTCTTGCCGAAGGGCGATTCCAGGGTCAGCGGGTAGGAGGTCTTCCCCTCGGCGGCCGGCAGCCGGCTCGCCCCGTCGCTGGCCGCCGTCTTCCGGGACGATGGTGTGGACTCCGTGGACGAGCATCCGGTCAGGGTGAGGGCGGCGGCCAGCGCCGCGCCGATCAAGCCGGTGATGCTGCGGCGTCGTGTGAGGTTCATGAGTGCCGTTCTTGTGTTTCTCGGGGTGGGGACGAACAGGGCGGGGCCGCCCCGACGGTCGGTGAGGAGGCGTCGGAGCGAGCGGCCGGACGGACGGCCCCTTGCCGGGGCCGGAAAGTCAGGGCCGGGGATTCAGGGCTGGGGAAGTCAGGGCCGGTGGGAGCGGACTCCGTCCGCGACGGCCTCACGTTTCCAGTAGCCCGTGAAGTCGATCGCGGACTTGGGCAGGTGGCGGTCGCGGACGAGGTGCCGGCGGATCTGTTGGACCGCCGACTGCTCGCCGGCCAGCCACGCGAACCACGCGCCGTCCGCCCAGGCCATCTCGCGAACGGCGGTCAGCAGTGCGCCGGGGCGCGCCGGAGCGGACGGGCCTCGGGGGAGCCAGGTGACGTCGACTCCCGCGGGACCGTGCAGCTCCTGTGCGTGGGTCGCGTGCTCGACGTCGATGAACACGCGCCCGCGAGCGTCGTCGGGAAGTTCCTCCAGCAGCCGCGCGATCGCGGGAACCGCCGTGTCGTCGCCGGCGATCAGCAACCGGTCGGCGCCGACCGGGAGTCCTCGGGTCTTGCCGGGACCGGCGATGTGCATCCGGTCTCCCGGCACCACCGCACGGGCCCAGTGCGAAGCGACCCCGTCACCGTGGAGGACGACGTCGACGTCCAGTGCACGTCCGTGCGGGTCGTAGCGGCGCACCGTGTAGGCCCGGGCGATCGGCCGGCGTCCTTCGGCGAACGTCACCCGTCCATCCTCGATGAGCGGCAGGACGGGCTCGTGCTCACCCGGGTACGGGAACAGCAGCCGGATGTCGTCGTCGAAACCCGGCGACGTGAACGCCGGCCACGCGGTCCCGTCCGCGGAGGTGAACGCCCCCAGCTGGTCACCGGTCAAGGTCACGCGTCGCATGCCAGCCGTGACGTCGACCGTCCGGGCGACGACCAGTTCCCGCAGGGTCACGGGGAACACGACCAGCGGACGCGCAGGGACAGACACGGAGGAACTCCTTGACGAGAGCGGGACATGGCCTGGGGATCAGGGCGTCAGACCGCCACCGGAGCCACTTAAGTAAGGCTAGCCTTGCCTTCCGGCCAGCAGTTATCCTGATGTGCATGATCTATGGACTGACGGACCGTGGGTGACACGGCCGCAGGCCCTCGGCTGCCGATCGCACTGACTCCGCAGGTGCCGGCCGCTCGGGCGAGCTCACCGGGAAACGCGCGACAGCCGTCCCTGCTGTGGATGCACACGGGGACCGCCCGGGTGCGGACGGCGACGGAACGCCATTGCCTCACTACGGGCCAGGGCGTTTGGTTGCCCGCCGGCGTCCCCTACGAGGTGGAGGTCGACGCCGGCTCCGTCGCGGTTCCGATCTTCCCCGCCGCCCGTTCCCGGTCGAACGCCATCGACCGTCCGCTCCGCGTCGACTTCCCGGTCGGCTGGTCCGACTGGCTCACCCACCAGTTCGCCCGCAGCCTCGGCTATCTGCGCGGGGCCGCGGACGACAGCGGGGTGCTCGACCTCGTGGCCAACGCGCGCCCGGCGGACCCGGCGCACGACAGCCGCAGCACCTTGCCCGCCCCACCACTGCCCACCTCGCCCGAAGCCCTCGCCGTCGCGCGGACGCTGCTCCGGAATCCGGGCCACGGCGCCGGAATCGACGAACTGGCGGAGTCGGTCAGCATCGGCGTCCGAACGCTCCAACAGCAGTTCCTCAACGAGACGGGACGGCCGTTCGCCCGGTGGCGCACCGCCGCCCGGGTCGCCGCCGCGGCCAGCTACCTCAACCTCGGCCACGCCATCGGCTGGACCGGCCGACAGGTCGGCTTCTCCACCCCCGCCGGGTTCACCAAGGCCTTCCGCGCGCACTGCGGTGTCACACCCCGCGCGTACCAGGAACAGCACCGCAACGGACCGACCGGAATCCGGCCGTTCCCGAACCCCCTCGACGCGCAGATGGACGCCCGCCCGCAGACGGACGCGGACGGCGGGACGATCGGGAAGCCCCCGCCGATCCCGGCGTCACGGACCTGGAACCGGATCAGCGACTTCCATGTGCTCGTCTGGGCCTACCGCGGGACCGCACGGCTCGTCGTCGGGGGCCGCAAGCACCGGTTGCGGCAGGGCGAGGTCGCCTGGCTCCCGGCCGGAGTGCCCAACAGCGTCACGCTCCCGCGCGGTGCACTCCTGCTCCCGCTCGGCTCCCGTCCCGGGGTTGCGGCGGCCCTGCCAGCGGACGCCCTCATCCGGAGTTTCCCCCCGCAGGCCGAGCACCGGCTCCTGCACACCGTCGTCGCCAACTACAGCTTCATCCGCCCCGAGGGACACGATCCGAACGACATCACGCGACGCTTCCTCGAACCCTTCGCCGTGCCGCGCCCGTCCACCGGGGTCGGCGGATCGGTCACCCCGGCAGTCGCCCGGATCGTCGAGGAAGCCCGACGCGAACCCGCGAGTCGACGCACGCTCGCCCAGTGGGGGACGGAACTCGGGGTGGACGCCAGGACCCTCGGCCAGGACTTCGTCGACGCCACGGGCCAGCCCTACGTGCAGTGGCGGGCCCAGCTCCGCATGACCCTCGCCCGCCAGTACCTCGAAGAAGGCATGATGGTCGGCCGGGCCGCGCGGACACTCGGCTACGCGGACGCCTCCGCCCTCACCCGGGTCTTCACCCGCGCCCACGGGATGTCACCCCGCGCGTACCAACGGAACGGCTGGCAGCACACCGACGAAGGGCTCATCCTCCGGTAGGCCCACCGCGACCACCGACGCCGCCGCTGCGCGTTCTTCCCCGTACGGCACACGAGGCGCATACTTCGCGGTGTGGCGACCTACAACAGCATCGGTGTGACCTACGCAGACACTCGGCGACCGGACCCGCGCATCGCTGCCAGAATCCATCAGGCCCTCGGCGATGCCGCCACGGTGATCAACGTGGGAGCGGGCGCCGGCTCCTACGAACCGTCCCACACGGTGCTGGCCGTGGAACCCAGCTCGGTGATGATCGCCCAGCGTCCGGCCGGGTCCGCGCGGGCCCTGGAAGCCTCCGCGGAGTCGATCCCCGTGCCTGACGACTCGGCCGATGCGGCGATGGCCGTGCTGACCGTGCACCACTGGAGCGACCTGGAAGCCGGCATCGCGGAACTCCGTCGGATCGCCCGGCAGCGGATCGTCATCCTCACCTTCGACCACGACGTCAGCCGCGGCTTCTGGCTGTCGCAGGAGTACCTGCCCGAGGCGGCGGCGGTGGACGAGGTGCGAGCGGTCGCGGTCGACCACCTGGTGACGCTGTTGGGGGGCGCCCGTGTCGAGACCGTGCCCGTCCCGCACGACTGCACCGACGGATTCCTCGCCGCCTTCTGGCGCCGACCCGAGGCATACCTCGACCCGCAGGTCCGGGCCGGCATGTCGATGCTCGCCCAGACCCGGGACGAAGTCCTCCAGCCGGGGTTGGCCCGGCTGGCCGAGGACCTGTCCTCCGGCCGGTGGCACGAACGTCATGCCGAGCTGCTCGACCGCGAAGAACTCGACGTCGGCTACCGGCTCCTCGTGGCCGAGCTCTAGGACCGGGCGGGCCGCCGGACGCGACGTCCAAGCCTGCCGGACGGTGGCGGTACCGCGGGCGGGTCGGGTCCCGCAGCCCTCGGCACTGACGGGTCGTCATTCGCACCTCCCGGAGTCCACAGGTCTGTCCGTGTCGAGGAACCAGTGGGCCCGCAGGTCCACGGGCAGGCCGATGGGGTGCTGCGGGTCGGTGAGGCTGCGGAACAGGAACTCCGTGGCCGTACAAGCGAACCGCTGTCCCGCCACGGGTTCGGCCTCGGTGGCGTAGACGGGCCACCGGTCGGGGTCGGGGCCCTCGGTGATCCAGGAGAACGACTGCTCGTGCTCGTTGCCCATCCACGGCACCAGCCCGCCCGGGGCGGGGAAGGGCGGATACGGCTCCCAGGACTCCTGGCCGTGCCTCGCCCCCCACCGGGTCCTGCTGATCAGGCCGTCCGGCATGAACACCTGGTAGAAGTCGGAGAACAGGCCCTCGCCGAACGTCTCCACGAGCTTCTTGTAGTCGCTCGGCAGCGGCGTTCCCAGTGACGATTCGACTGCGGGCCAGTCGACCGTCCCCGTGGTCCTCGGTTCCCAGCCGGTCACGGCGACGAGCCGCTCCCACCAGGAGAGTTCCGGGGGCAGTTGCTCCGCGTTCGGCGTGCTGCGCGGGGCGATCACCAGGACGGGTGCACCTCGTGTGCCGTGGCCGGTCCGGCCGAAGGCGATCCATCGGTTGCTGAACGGCCAGGCGAACGTCCAGTCGACCTGCCCCGAGAAGGGTAAGGGCGGCAGTCGGTCGGTGCCGGCCAAGGGTTCGCCGTACCGCGCGGAGAGTTCCTCGACGACATTGCGCAGGTCAACGCCTCCGGAGATGGAGAGACAGGCGTGACCCGGTGCGTGCCCGGGCTCCCGGCAGGTCAGGTCGTGAACGTCAGGCCACAGGGTCGTGAACACGTCGGCCAGAAGCTGTTCGTCGTTCATGCCGTCGAGTCAAGCAGCCGCCACTGACAGGGAGTTCGACCAGGTCGCATCGTCCCCCCGCCGTACGGCCAGTTGTAGGTGCCACACGTCGACCCCTATGCATTGCGTATGAGATACGCAATAGTTGGTGATGCCTGAGACGAAGGAGAAACATGCGACTACGCGCGTTATTCGTTGCCCTGCTGACGGCGGTGATGGTGGGGGGCGTGCTGGCGCCCACCTCGTCCGCCGACACCGTGTCACCGACATCGGCCCCGGTGCTGCGCTTCCTCAGCTACAACATCTGCGGCAACAACGACACCACGGCGGACTGCTCCCTCACCGACGAGGTGAAGCAGCGGTCCGCGGAGGTCGTCCGGCAGACCACCGAGTGGGACTCCGACATCGTCTTCCTCCAGGAGGTCTGTAGGTCCCAGTTCAACGAGCTGACGACACGGCTCACGAGCCACGGCTACCAGGGCGTGTTCGAGCCCATGATCACCCCCGCCCAGGACGGCAGCGGGGACCTGTGCAAGTACGACCCGCCCGGAGGTCCCGCCGTCGCCGAGAACGACTTCGGCATCGCGATCTTCGCCAAGGCGCCGGCCACCGCCCTGCCCGCCCTCCACCTGTACACGCCCGGCAAGGACAGCCGGTGGAAGGCGCCCTGCGTCGAGACCTCGCTCCAGGGCCGCAAGACCCGAGCCTGTTCCGTCCATCTGACCCACAACGACCGGACCGAGCGGACCGCGCAGGCCAAGAAGCTCGCCGAGGGGGTCCAGCCCTGGATCGACCAGGGCATACCGGTGGTGCTCGGCGGGGACTTCAACGCCCAGCACGTGATCCCGGACCCGAACCCCCAGAAGCCGCCGGGCTCGACGATCGTCGAGCCGCGCCTCGCCCCCCTGGCCGCGCCCCTCAGCCACCTCTACAGCCACTCCAACGGGGCCGGGAAGTTCATCGAGGCGGACGAGACCGACGCCTCGCGCAACACCCCGGAATGCCTGGCCCTCGCGCCGCCCCCCGGTCGCTGCCGCTCCGGCGAACCCACCCTGCGCGCGGACCCCACCATCGGGCGCGTGGAGGCCAAGTACGACTACATCTTCCTGAGCGAGGCGCACTTCAAGAACGTGGCGGCCGACGCCATGCCCCGGCACGCCGGGGTCTCCGACCACTACGCACTGCGCGGCGCAGCCACCTGGAACCACTGCAACAACCCCGACGACGGCCGGGCCGATCTGCTGCGCCGCGGTCTCGACGGCGATCTGTACCGGCACTTCGGCCGGACCGACAACAAGATCCAGTCCCTGTACTGCAAGGTGGGCGCTCACTGGAACGCCAACTGGGGCGCGCTGCGACACATCGCGCGAGCCGGCGACGCGGACCGGGACGGCGACGAGGACCTGTACGGGATCGACGCCAGCGGCAACCTCCTCCTCCACCCCGGGCACGCGACCGAGCTGTTCTTCATCGCCCCCCAGGTCGTCAAGCAGGGCCTCGGCAGTGCGAGCCTGCTGGACGTGAGTCCGGACCTGGACGGGGACGGCCGCGCCGAACTGCTGGTCAGGACCGGGAACGTGCTCCAACGGATGCCCATCGAACCCGACGGCGGCATCGGTACTCCGGTCACCGTCGTGGCGGACTCCGACGGCCCCTGGGGGGACTACACCACGATCCTGGCCCCGGGCAACGTCGCGGGTGGCGCCAGCCCCGACCTGGTGGTCCGCAAGCCGTCGGGCACGACCTCGGGCGACGAACTCTTCCTCCTGGAAGGCAACGGGGACGGCACGTTCCAGCCCCGGGTCAGGATCGGCTGGGGCTGGCAGATCTACAACACTGTCGTCTCTCCCGGCGACATGAACGGCGACGGCAAGCCCGACCTCCTGGCCCGCAAGCCCAACGGAGATCTCTTCCTGTACCCCGGAACCGGCGACCGCACGACCCCGTTCGCCAACCCGCCGGCGACCGGTGACCCCCGGGCCGGCTGGGGCTTCCCGGAGAACGACCTGCTCCTCTAACACCCCGGCCCACGGACGAGCCGCGGCACGCGCAACCGCGTGCGGGGCCCGTCCGTGGTGCCGCCCGGGACGGCCGGGGGCGATCCGCTGCACCGGACGGGCGTCGAGCCGGTGGTCGGCTCGCGGGAGGCCGTCCCGATGCTCCGGGCGCAGCCCTCCACCCCGAGCACGGCTGCCCACGGAGGCGATGACGTGTGCGCCGGCCCGGGCGGCGAGTTGCACCGCGAAGCGCCCGACACGGCCCGAGGCCCCCGTGATGAGGACGCGCCGGCCCAACACCGCACCCAGTCGCCGCAGCGCTCGCAACGCGGTGCCGCCAGCGGCAGGAAGCGCACTCGCAGCGGCGAAGTCGACGGAGTCGGGCACGACGGCGAGGTCCGCGACGTTGGCGGCGCGCTGTTCGGCCCAGGCTCCGGACGCCCACCCGAAGGTCACGACACGTGCGCCGGCGGGCGGACCGGAGCCGTCGGCCGCGGCCTTGATGACGACGCCTGCCGCGTCCGCCCCTGACCGCGACCTCGCGCCCCGGGCCGTCCGTCAGGTCACGGGGGCGTCGGTCCCAGGGTGCGCAGCGCGCGATCGATCGCGACGGTCAGGCGTGCGGGGTCATGGCCGGCGCGTTCCCGCACCCGTAGTCCGAGCACCGTGGTGAACAGCAGTTCCACGGCATCGTCGACGTCGAGGTCCGCGGAGAGTTCACCGCGGTCACGCCCCTCGGTCAGTGCGGAGCGCAGGGCTTGTCGTGTGGCTTCGAACGCGGCCTCGGTCCGCTCACTGACCTCCTCGTCGGTGGTGCCCAGTTCGGTGGCTGTGTTGACCACGAAGCAACCGCGGCCGGAACCGCCGTCGCCGGAAGCGCCGTCGGTCGGGCAGCTGACCAGCCACAGCAACCACTCCCGCAGCACCTCGCGGACCGGACGGTCCGAGGCGTCCAGCCGTTGCCGGGCCTCAGCCGATTCGCTGGCCCGGTAGTGGTCGAGCGCGCGCAGGAACAGCGTGTGCTTGTCCGTGAAGGTGCGGTACAGGCTGCTGGGCGTGAGCCTCAGCTCGTCGCCCAGGTCGCGTACCGAGGTGGCGTGGTAACCGCGTCGCCAGAACAGCTCGGTCGCCGAAGTGACCGCGTTCATCTCGTCGAACTGCCTTGGCCGTGCCATGAGTTCACCCTACCCAACTTGCGGAACGATCGCTCCCATACTACCGTCCTCAATATGGGAGCGATCGCTCCCGAATGATGGAGGAGGCTCCGTTGACGACCGCAGAACAGACCCCGGCCCAGGCACGGGAACCGGAAGGCCCCGAGAAGAGCCGCTGGGCGGCGGTCTCCGCAGTGGCGCTGGGCACCTTCCTGTTGGTGACCGCGGAACAACTGCCGATCGGTCTGCTGACCTCCGTGGGGTCCGCGCTGTCGGTCTCCGAGGGGACGGCGGGGCTGATGGTGACGGTGCCCAGCATCGTCGCCGCCTTAGCGGCGCCGCTGGTGCCGATGCTCGTCGGGGCGATGGACCGACGCCTCCTGCTGCTCGCACTGATGACGCTGATGACCGTGTCCAACCTGGCCACCGCCCTGGCACCCGACTTCGCCGTGCTGGTGGGCTCCCGGGTGCTGGTCGGGATCGCGATCGGCGGGTTCTGGGCGGTCGCCAGCGGGCTGGCCGTCCGGCTCGTCGCCCCGGCGGACGTGCCGCGGGCCACCGCGGTCATCTTCGGCGGGGTCGCAGCCGCGAACGTGTTCGGTGTCCCGCTCGGCACCCTGCTCGGTGACTTCACCGGCTGGCGCATCGCTTTCACCTCGCTCAGCGTCCTGGCGCTCGTCACGCTGATCGCCCTGCTGGCCGTACTGCCGGGGCTGACCGCCGCCCAGGCCATCCGGCCCAAGCTGCTGAGGGAACAGTTCCGCAACCCGGGCGTGCGCATCGGCATCATCGCGACGGTGCTCATCGTGTTCGGTCACTTCGCCGCTTACACCTTCGTGAGCCCGGTGGTCCAGCAACTGTCGGGCATCGACGAACGCTACGTCGGCCCGCTGCTCTTCGGATTCGGCGTGGCCGGCATGATCGGCAACTTCGCCGCCGGCGCGGCGCTCTCCCGCCAGGTGTACCGGAGCGTGCTGATCACCGCCGTGGCCCTGGCGGTGGCGATGCCGCTCTTCCTGCTGCTCGGTCGGACCGCGGTCGGCGGCGCCGTTCTGCTGGCCGTCTGGGGTCTGGCCTACGGCGGTGTGTCCGTGGGCCTCCAGACCTGGATGATCAAGTCCGCGCCGCAGGCCGTGGAAGCGGCCTCCTCGCTGTGGGTGGCGGTGTTCAACCTGTCCATCGGCCTCGGCGCGTTGGTCGGTGGCGTCATCGTCGACACGTTCACCCTCCAGGGCGTGCTGTGGCTCGGAGGCGCCTGCGCCCTGCTCGCCGCCCTGGCGATCCGGACCGCCCGCACCCACGAGGCCCTGCGATGACCGACGCCGTCACCGCGCTCCCCGCAGTCCTGATCCGCCGCGCAGGTGACGATGATCGATCCGGGCGGCGGGACCGCGTTAACTTCCCTGCGAACTCGTCGCGAACGGTCGGGAACTAAGCGCGGGGGCGTCGCGACTCCTTAGACATGGCACTTGATGAGAGGGCCGAGGGTTGGCAGCGGGACGACACGATGGTGTTCATCTGCCAGCAGTGCCGTCCCGAAGCCGGGCAGCAATGGGTACGCGAAGCCCGCCGACGCCTGTACGGGTTGGTGGCGAAGGACACCCTGACGGTCACCGTGTCGGGATGCGTGCGCACCTGCCCCGAGGACGGGGTCGCCGTCGTCCTCGCCGGCCCGCACGTCGGATGCCGCCAGTGGTCCGTGCCCCCGAACGCGTCGGACGCCGTCCGCATCCTGCGCGCTCAGCTCTCACCTCGGCCCACGGCGACCGCCCGTGCCCACCAGGGCGGTGAACGATGAGAGCCCGCCGTACGTCCGCGCCGCAGCCACCGTCAGAACCACGGTTACGTCCGATCCCCCGGGAGGAGCGTGTCCATGACTGAGTCCTACACGACGCTCCTGCGCACCCCCCAAGTCCCCGCAGTGCTCGGAGCCGGCGCCCTCGCACGACTGCCGGTGGGCATGTACGGGCTCGGACTGCTCTTCCTGGCGCACGAAACGACGGGATCGCTCGGCGCGGCCGGCGCGGTCGGGGCCGCCGCAGGAGCCGGATACGCCGTCGTCGGCCCCGCCTTCGGGAGGGCGGCCGACCGGCACGGCCCGGTGCGCCCCCTGCTGGCCGCCACGGCGATCAACGCCTGCGCCTTCGGGGTCTGCCTCACGGTGGCCGCCCTGACCCCGTCGGTCTGGACGCTCGGCGCAGCGGCCTTCCTCGTGGGAGCGTCGGTACCCCCGGTCGCCTCCTGCCAGCGCGCGCTGTGGCCCAAGCTGCTCGACGAACAGCGGCGCGAGACCGCGCTCGCCCTGGACTCCCTCCAGCTGGACGCCTTCCTCATCCTCGGCCCGCTGCTGGTGACCGCGCTGTCCGCGGTGGCCGGCCCGGCCGTCGCGGTGGGCGTCACCGCCGTCCTCATCGCCGTCGGCACGCTCGTCTTCGCCGCACTGCCCGCCTGCCGCACCGCTCGCCCTGCGGGCACCAAACGCGGCCTGGGCCCCCTGCGTTCGTCGGGGTTCCTGCTCCTGCTGGCCACGATCGCCGCCACCGGAGCGGCACTGGGCGTCGTACGCGTCTCCCTCATCGGCTTCGCCGACGCCTTCGGCGACGCCTCGTGGGGAGGGGTGCTGTACACGGCCATCGGCATCGGCAGCGCCCTGGGCGGACTCTGGTACGGCAGCCGCAGCTGGTCGGCACCGGTGGAACGCCGGTACGTGGTGCTGCTGGCCCTCTACGGGGCCTGCGTGCTACCGCTGCTGGCCGGAACCGGCACCGCGGTCATGTTCGGGCTGGCGATCCTCACCGGGCTCGCCCTGACACCCGCGACCATCGGCGAGTTCGCCCTGATCGGCCGCTGCGCACCCGCGGCCACCGTCACCGAGGCGTTCGCCTGGGCGACCACCGCGACCTTCGCGGGAAACGCCGCCGGCACCGGCGCGGGCGGCTGGCTCGTCCAACACGTCCACTGGAGGGCGGGCATCGCCGTCGCGGCGACGCTCCTCCTCATCGCAGCGGTCGCCGCCCTGTGGCGCATCGACCTGCTGCGCCCCCGAACTCCCTTGCCGTCGTGAGACGCGCGAGGGTGACACGACCGTCCGAGCAGGAGAGGAGGTGACCGACCATGGCGAAGATCAAGATCCAGGTCCGCTCCAAGAAGACCCGCGGCAACCTGCTGTCGAACCACCCGGCCTAATCGGCTGAGCGGCGGGGTGCGGGGCAATGCTGCCCATTGTCCCGCACCCCGTCACCGGTGCCCCACACAGCGCTCCAAGGAGAAACGGTATGAAGCTTCGCCGAACTCGCAGCCTCATCGGATATTGGCACGAAGGCGAATTCGTCCTTGAAGACTACCTGACCACCAAGTCCTCCGATGTGGAGGAGGACAACGCGGTCGTCATCGACGAGACGGCGTTGCTCCTGCTGCACCGCTTCGACGACTGGACGGACCCGGAATCCGTTCTGGACGCCCTGCCCGACTACGACCCGGAGTCCGTCCGGGACGCCATCGGCGCGCTGGCCGAAGCCGGACTCCTGCACACGCCGGAACAGGCCCAACGGGAGGACCACCTCGCCGAGGAGTGGGCCAACTGGAACGAAGAGGCCCGCTTCTTCCACTTCGGCACCAAGGACGCCGTCTACATCGGTGACGACGACGAGCACCGCACCGCGGCCGCCGCCGTCGCCCTGGAGAGCGGCCCGCCCCCCGCCGTCTTCAAGAGCTACCCCGACGCCCCCCGGGTGCGGTTGCCCCGGGCCTTCCTGCCGCTGCGCCGGGACTTCGACGACGTACTGCTGGCCCGGCGCACGCACCGGGAGTTCACCGGCGACCCCGTCACGCTCCGGGAACTCGCGACGGTGCTGCACTACACGTTCGGCCCGATGTACTTCGTGGACGCCCGTGAGTACGGCACGCTCATGATGCGCACCAGCCCCGGCGGCGGCGCACGCCACGAGATAGAGGCGTACGTGGGCGTGCTCAACGTCGAGGGCGTGGCACCGGGCCTCTACCACTACAACGTGGAACAGCACGCGCTGGAACTGGTCGACCCCGACTTCACGGCCCAGGACGTCGACCGCCTCGGCTTCGGCCAGCAGATGGCGGTCACGGCGGGCTTCGTGACGTTCCTGACCGCACTGGTGTCCCGGGCCGCCTACAAGTACCGTCACCCGCGCACCCTGCGGATGATCCTCCTGGACGCCGGGCACCTCGCGCAGACGTTCGCCCTGGTCAGCACGGCGACGGGCCTCGGCCCCTTCCAGACCGCCGCGTTCCGCGACAGCGAGGTCGAAGCGGCCCTCGGCATCGACGGCATCTCCGAGACCGCCCTCTACCTGATCGGTGCGGGACACCCGTCCGGCCCGGTCGACGGGCATCCGATCGACATGAGCGTCGCCGCCTCACCCCGCTGACTCACCGGCCGGCGCCGATCGACGCGTCAGCGACCGGCCGGAGCACCACTCTCCACCAGAACGGACGGGTCGCATGCCCAGGACAACCAGACCACTCACGACGGCCCTGGTGCTGACGGCACTCTGCCTCTCCGGGTGTGGAGAACCCGCGGGGCGGGACCCCTCCTCGGCGTCCACCACGGACGCCAAGCCCTACGGGAAGCGCACGGTGACGGACTGCACCGGGCACGAGTCGACCTTCCGGGCGCCACCGGCGCGGGTCGCCACCGTGACCTCCAGCGTCCTGGAAATGCTGCTCTCCCTCGGTCAGAAGAAGCGGATCGCCGGCATCCAGGCAGTGGCCCCGGGGGCGTTCCCGCCCGCACTGGAGGACGAAGCGAACGGTCTGCGCACCCTGTCGGGCGCGTACAAGCCGAAGTCCTACGCGCCGGTCCAGAAGGAGCAGTTGCTGAGCGTGGACCCCGACCTGGTCGTGGGCGGCTGGTCCTCGAACTTCGACGCGGGCCTCGGCGCGCTCAGCCAGGCACAGCTCGCCCAGCGGGGAGTCAACGCGTACTACGCCTTCAGCACGGCCTGCGAGAAGGCGGCCAAGGCCCCGGTCACCGACTTCGCCTCGGTCTACCGGGACCTGGACAACTACGGCCGGATCTTCGACGCGGAGCCCCGGGCCGACGCCCTCGCCTCCGGCATGCGCGAGCAGATCGCCACGGTCCGGGACGCGGTGGGCGCGGCGAAACCGGTCAGTGTCTTCGGCTTCGAGTACGAGGAGGGCACCCAGACCCCGTACGCCGAGGGCAACCGCAACCTCGCCAACGCCGTGATCGCCCAGGCGGGGGGCAAGAACATCTTCTCCGATGTGAACGACACCTACGAGAAGGTCAGTTGGGAGCAGGTCGCCGCCCGCAACCCCGAGGCGATTGCCATCGTCGTCTACGGCAAGGGCACGAAGGCCCAGTTCGACGAGGTCGTGCGCAAGGCCGAGCGGTTCCTCACCGGTTTCGCACCGCTGGACGACGTGACGGCGGTCAAGGAGCGCAACTTCATCCCGGTGACCTACGAGGAGTACGCCATCGGCGGCGTCCGCAACGCCGACGCGGTCGTCGACCTCGCACGGGAACTCCACCCCGGCCGCCTCGACTGATGTCCCGCACCGAGACCGAGCCGCCCACCGTCCCCGCCGCCCGCCCCGCCCGTCGCCGGACGGGCTGGGCGATGACCGTACTCGTCCTGTGCGTGCCCCTGTTGTCCCTGCTCGCGCTCGTGGTCGGCTCCGTCGCCATCCCCGCGCCGCAGGTCCTGGAGATCCTCGTCCACCGGGTCACCGGAGTCGGCGACCCGCACGGCTGGACGCTGGTGCAGGACGGCATCGTGTGGGACCTCCGGCTGCCGCGCGTCCTGCTCGCCCTGTTGATCGGCGCCGCGCTGTCCGTCGTCGGAGTCGTCGCCCAGGCCCTGGTGCGCAATCCGCTCGCGGACCCCTACCTGCTGGGCACCTCCTCGGGGGCCGCGCTCGGCGCGGTCGCTTCGATCGTCCTGGGCGTCGCCCTCTTCGGAGGTGCCTCAACGGGCGTCGCGGGCTTCGTCGGCGCCCTGGCCGCCCTGCTCGCCATCTACGCCTTCGTGCGGCTGACCGGGGAGTTCTCGCCCACCCGGTTGTTGCTGGCGGGGGTGGTGGTGGGCGCGGGACTCTCCGGGATCACCAACTACCTCATCTTCCAGGCCCAGGATCCGGGCAAGACCAACTCGGCGCTCTTCTGGCTCCTCGGCAGCCTCGCCGGCGCCACCTGGGACCAACTCACCTTCCCCGCAGTGGCGTTGGTCATCGGATTCGTCTACCTCATGTCGGGGGCCCGCCAACTCAATGCGATGCTCCTGGGCGACGAGACCTCGGCGAGCGTGGGAGTGGACCCGCAGCGCCTGCGCGTGACGCTCTTCGTCGTCGCCGCCCTCCTCACCGGGCTGACGGTGTCCCTCTGCGGATCGATCGGGTTCGTGGGACTGATCGTCCCCCACATCGCCCGGCTGCTGGTGGGCAACGACCACCACCGACTCCTCCCGATGTCTGCCCTGCTGGGCGCGCTGTTCCTGCTCGCGGTCGACATCGTGTGCCGTACCGTCATGGCCCCCCAGGAACTCCCGGTCGGCGTCATCACCAGCGTGATCGGTGCTCCGCTGTTCCTCTTCCTGATGGGTCGCCGCGGGGTCCGACTGGAAGGCTCGTGAGGATGGGCGACGGTGCACTGGTCGTCGACGGGGTGTCCGTCTCCATCGGCTCCGTCCAGGTGGTGACGAAGGCCGCCCTGGAGGCGCCCGCGGGTACCCTGATCGGGCTGATCGGACCGAACGGCGCCGGAAAGTCCACCCTGATCCGGACCGTCTACCGCCATCTACGGCCGCAGAGCGGCGCGGTGCACGTCGACGACCAGGACGTCTGGTCGATGAAGCCGCGCTCCGCCGCACGACTGATCGCCGGCGTGCCGCAGGAGACCAGGGTGACTTTCGACGTCACCGTCGAGGAACTGGTGGCGGTGGGGCGGACCCCCCATCTGCGACCGCTCCAGGCCCTGGGCCGGGACGACCTCGAACGGGTCCGTGCCGCGATGCGGCGCACCGGCGTCGACCGGCTCGCGGACCGCTCCGTCACCACGCTCTCCGGCGGCGAGCGCCAACGCGCCCTCCTCGCACGTGCGCTCGCCCAGGCGGCAACCGTCCTCGTCCTGGACGAGCCGACCAACCACCTCGACCTCGCGCACCAGGAGGAGCTGATGCGCATCGTCCGTCAACAGGGGCTCACCACGGTCATGGCCATGCACGACCTGAACCTCGCCGCCGAGTACTGCGACCAGCTCGTCGTCATGCGCGAGGGCACGACCGTGCGGCACGGTGATCCGGCGCGGATCATCACGCCCGAGATGCTGCGCACCGTGTTCGGAGTCGAGGCCGACGTCATCGACCACCCGCGCAGCGGCCGGCCCCACATCGTCCTCGCCGGCCGCAGTCCCGAACGCGGTGACGCCTGAACGGTCCTGTCAGCGCCGCGGACCATACTCGTGCCGCGGTGTCACTCGGAGGCCGCAGAGCGAGGGGAGCGTCATGGCCGAGGTACTGGTCTTCCACCACGGGCACGGGCTGACCGTCGGCGTGCGCGGGTTCGCCGAGCGGCTGCGCCGGGCCGGGCACACCGTCCACACGCCGGACCTGTACGAGGGGCGGGTGTTCGACAGCCTCGGGGAAGGCGTCGGCTACGCCGAGGCCGTGGGGTTCGACACGATCACCGCGCGCGGAACCGCCGCCGCCGAGGGACTGCCCGCGGAACTCGTCTACCTCGGCTTTTCGCTCGGTGTCCTCCCGGCGCAGCGACTGGCCCAGACGCGCCCCGGCGCGAAGGGCGCGTTGTTGTTCGAGGCGTGCCTCCCGCTCGCGGAGTTCGGCGGCGCCTGGCCCGCGGACGTCCCGGTCCAGATCCACGGCATGGACGCGGACCCGTTCTTCGCCGGGGAGGGCGATGTCGACGCCGCCCGCGCGCTGGTCGAGACGGCGACGGACGCCGAGCTGTTCCTCTACCCCGGCGACGGGCACCTGTTCACCGACAGCAGCCTGCCGTCCCACGACGCCGTGGCCGCGGCGCGGGTCGAACACCGGGCGCTCGACTTCCTCGACCGCATCGCGTAGGGGCGCGTGAAGCCGGTCGGTGTCGTCAGGCCGCTGCCGATGGGTCCTTCAGTGTTGGATCAGGCCGCCGATCGGGACGGCGGCGACGTGCCCGGTGGCCGGGAGCGTCCGGGCCAGGGCGAGGCCGATGTCGACCAGCGAGGACCGGCGCAGGTCGGCGACCCGGGGGAGGGGGGTCCAGACCGACTCGGCGGTTTCGCCGTTCGGCTCGGGCCGGAGCCGGCCACCGGTGATGCGGACCTGATAGAAGACGCCGACGTTCTGGTGCTCGGGCAGCCCGGGGGAGAGGCGCTCGGCCGGGGGGATCACCCGGGAGTCCACGCCCAGCAGCCGTTCGACCACCGCGTCGCAGCCGGTTTCCTCGGCGACCTCCCGGATCACCGCGTCGAACGGGTCCTCCGCGTGTTCGACCCTGCCGCCCGGCAGGGTCCAGTTGCTCTCGCCCCGCGACGGTACGTGGCGGGCGAGCAGCACCCGCCCGCCCTCGATGCACACGGCGTACGCCGCCAGCCGGAAACTCATGTCCACACCTCCCACGGGACCCTATCCCGAGACCCGGGGCCGGGGCGGCGCCAGGAGCGCGGAGGGATCGCAGCAGCCTGCCGCCCCACTCGTACGCACCGACGTTCCCCGCACACTTCCGCGTCCTGCCGAGTCCGTTCTCCCCTGCCAACTACTCCACTAGCGTGGGCACATGACGCGGCATCACCATCGGGACAGACCATGGCGGGTGAGGGTCGACGACGAGCAGGGCGTGCCGTGGGGCGCGGGCGTGCTGCTCGACGGGCGGGCCGTCCTGACGGCCGCGCACGTGGTCCAGGACGCGGGCGCCCACCCCGGAGGCCCCGCGACCTGCGTCCGCGTGCGGAGCACGGTGTGCAGTCCCGAGTGGACCCGTACCGCCCGCGTGGCACCCGGCACCTGGGTCTACCGCAACGGGACGCGACGCGGGGACGTGGCCCTGCTCGAACTGGACGAGCCGGCCGAATGCGACATCCGGACCGAGCTGTGGAAGGTGCCCATCTCCGGCGGCAGGGTACGCGTCTACGGCTTCCCGGACGTCGATGCGTACGGCGTCGGAGTGGACGCCGAACTGGCCGGCTCCGGGGGCCGCGAAGGGGAGCGGGGGCTGCTCAAGCGGGTGAGCGAGGGCGATCCCTGGATCGAGCCTGGCTACTCGGGCGCCGGAGTGATGGCCCTCGACGGGGAGTTCGCCGGACGGGTGATAGGCATCGTGATCGCCGACTACGTCAACGAGGACGCCAAGGCGGCCTGGATGCTGCCGACCGAGACGATCCTGTCGTACCTGCCGGGGCTCGGCACGATCTCCGGCGGCAACGGCATCACCGACTTCGGCCCCGCCGACCTGCCCGGACCCGATCTCGACGATCCGCTGCAACTCGCCCTGACCCGGGAGCTGGCCCGACTGTGCGAAGGCGACCGGTCGGGCACCTTCCTCGTCGGCACCGGCAGTGCGACCGGCGCGGGCTCCTCCTGGCTGGTGCGCCTCGCCCGCACGTCGGGCCCCACCGGCCGAACGGGCACGCAAGCCGATCCGCGCACGAGGGCGCCCAGCGGCACCGTCCTCGGCTTCGGCACCGTCGACGCCGCCTTCGACGCACGGGGACGCTCCACCGACGACGCCTGCGCCTACCTCGCGGGGCGGTTCGGCTTCGGCACCCGGGGTGGTGTCGCCGCACTGGTGCGCGACCTGTTGCACCGACGGCCGCCCCCCTGTCTGATCGTGGACGGCGTCGACCGGGCCGCCGACCCCGCCCGGCTCGTCACGGAACTCCTCGCCCCCTTGGCCCTGCGCGCACGCTCACGCGGACTGCGGCTCGTCCTCGGCTTCGAAGGGGCGCCGCCCGACGACCTCGCGTACGACGTGCACCTCGACCCGACGCCGCTGCCCGCGGGCGACCGAGCGCGGCCGGCCACCGAGGAGCAGGCCCGGGCGGCGGTCGAGCGACTGGCCGCAGCCGAGGAGCAGGCCCGGGCGCTCCAACGGGCCCTGGGAACGACGTTCCTGGCGCCGCCCCGCCTCCCACCGGGCCGGGCGCCCCGCTTGGCCGTCCGCCTCGCCGTCGCCAGGACCACGCATCCGAACGCCGAGATCGCCGCCGTCGAGCAGGATGCGGACGCCGCACGCGCCGCCGTCACCCGTTACGTCGACGCGCTGCGGGAGATGGAAGGGGAGCGCGAGGACCTCGCCGTCTCCCTGGACCTGCACCGGGTGCGCGCCGCCCGGCTGGTCGGAGCCGAGGACCTGCGGCTCGGCGAACTGTACGTGGCCGCGGCCCGCGCGCTGCAACGGGTGCCGATCGACCTCGCGGCGGCCCGACGGCGGGTCCCCCGCTACATCGGGGCGGTCGACCAGCGGATCGGAGAAGGTCACCGGAGCCAGGGAGGTTGAGGCGATGGCGGTGTGCAAGCGCCCCGCATGCGGGCTCGGCACCATCGACGAACAGGGATTCTGCACCGCCTGCGACAGGGAGCCGCTGCCGCCGGACGCGGAGCCCGTGGCGGCGCCGCCGAAACCGGCGGCCACCGGCGTGGAGCAGGTGCGGCCGGACCCCTGGTACGGCCTCACCCTGGTCGACGACCTCCCGATGCCGGACACGGCCCGCACCGAGGAGCAGTCGCCGCAGACGGGCAGCGGACCGCTGTCCGAGGAACACCGTTTCTGCGCCAACCCCGGGTGCGGGCGGCCCGTCGGGCGCGGCCAGGACGGCCGCGCCGGCCGGATCGCCGGGTACTGCTCCCACTGCGGCACCCTCTTCGACTTCAACCGGGTCGTCGGCCTCGTCATCGCCGGCCGCTACGAGGTCCGCCGCCTGGTCGGCCAGGGATCGTACGGCGCGGCGTACCTCGCGCACGACCGCAACCTCGAAACCGAGGTGGTGGTCAAACAGCTGCGCACCTCGCTCGCCCGGTCCGACCGGGAACGCGACGCACTGGTCGGGCTCCGGCACGACGCGATCGTCCGCATCCTCGGCTACGAGGAGGAGCACGGACGCAGCTACCTGGTGCTGGAGTACGTCCCCGGCGCCGCGCTGTCGACACGGCGGGGCGACCGGCTCCAGACGCTGCTGGCGCACGGCCTGCGCCTGCTCCAGGCGCTCGACTACCTGCACGGCCGCGGGCTGCTGCACTGTGACGTCAAGCCGTTGAACATCATCCGCTTCCACGAGGCGGGCCCCGCGGGTCCGCTCGACCGGGTCCGACTCATCGACTTCGGCGCGGTGCGCTCCGTCACGGACCGCTCGCCGATGGCCGAGTACACCGAAAGGTACGCGCCGCTGCGGGGGGACGCGGAGTACACGGACGGGCCCACACCCGGCTTCGACCTCTACGGCCTCGGCATGACGTTGAAGGAGGCCTCCCGCGCACACCTGGAGGACCCGTCCGCTCCGGGGGTGCGCTCGCTGGCCCTGCTCCTGGAGCGCGCCACCCACGTCAACGGGCCGACCTGGCGGTTCACCTCCGCTCGGCAGTTCGGTGAGCAGCTCAGCGGTGTCATCCGACAGGTCGTGGCGACGCCGCCGATCGGCCGTCGGGTGGCCCGCTCCTCGGCGCTCTTCGGCCCGCTCAACGAGTCGCTGCACGGCGGCATCGGCGCGGCCCGGCCGCTCGGCCACTGGATCGGCGCCACCGTGGGACCGGGGGGCGCCGCGCCCGGCAGGGAACACGGTTCGCCCGACGGCGTGCGCCTGACCCTGCCACCGTCGTTCGCCGCCCCCGGCCCGCGGGAGATCGCAGCGGCGCTGCCGATGCCGCTCGGCGACGCCGACGACCGTGCGTTGACCGCCGACGTGGTCGGCCACCTGGCCGCATGCCGGCGCTTGCTGCGCGCGGCGGACACCGAAGCGGCGGGACAGGTCCTGCGGGGTGTTCCGCTGCCCGACGGGCACTGGCTCCGCGACTGGTACGAGGCCCTGCTCGCGCTCACCCGACCGGAAGCGGACGTGCCGGGCGCCGAGTCCCACTTCACCCGGGTGCGCGGTGCGCTGCCCGGCGAGCTGATCCCGCAGCTCGCCCTCGGGCTGTGCGCGGAATGGGCCGGTGACCACCCGGTCGCCGAGGCGCACTACGCCACCGCCTTCGCCACCACTCCGGCGCTCGGAGCGGCCGGCTTCGGCCTGGCCCGCATGGTGTGGCGCACCGGCGGGGCCGAACAGGCGGTGCGGATCGTCGGCGAACTGTCGCAGGAGATCCGCTTCGAACGGGTGGCGCGCGTCGCCGCCTTCCGACTCTCCGTGGCGCGACTGGGACCGGGTGCCGACCCGGACGAAACGACCGGAGTCCGCGCGCTGCTCGACCAACTCGACGGGGACGACGCCGAACGGGCGGCCCTGACAGCCGAGTTGGCGACCGCGGAGTTCCAGGTCACCGGTGATCGGCTGGCCTTGTCGGAGGCGATCCGGGCCCTTGCACGCCATTCCGTCACCGAGCGGGAGTTCGTCGCCCTGGTCGATCTGGCCAACCGACTGCGACCCGAACCGCGGTGGCCCTGGTCCGTACGACGGACCCGCGGGGCGACCCACCCGAATCGGCGTAGCCGTTCCCGTTCCTGAACGCAGGCGCTACGCTCCCGCTAGCCTGAACGGACACCCAAGGGACACCGGGCGGTCAGGAGCGACGAGGGGGTCGTGAGGACCGATGGGGGACTCATCGCGCGCGGCGCTGACCTTCACGTGGGAGAAGGACTTCTCACCGGACCTGGCGTTCGACGCCACGCGGGCCGACGTACTCGTCACGGTGTGCGCCCGCGCAGACGACGAGGGCGCTGCGGGCGCCGCGGGCGCTGCGGGCGCCCCGGGGAGCCCGCCACCCGGTGCCGAGGTCTTCATCATGGACCGGTCCCTGTCGATGGCCGGGCTCGGCAAGCTCGACGAGGCCAAACGTGCGATCTGCGCCGCCATCGACGCCCTGCGCGACGGCACCCTGCTCGGGATCGTGGCGGGCCACCACGAAGCCACCGTGGTCTACCCGCCCGACGGGCGTCTGGTGCGCGTCGACGCCGCCCGCAAACAGGAGGCGAAGGCCCATGTCGCCGCCCAACTCACGGGCGGCGGAACGGCGATCGGCGCCTGGCTGGACTGCGCCCGCCGACTCTTCGAGACCTCGACCGCGCCCGGCACCGTGCGCCACGCCGTGCTCTACACCGACGGCAGGGACGAACACGAGAGCCCCGCGGAGCTCGACGCCGTCCTCGCGGCCTGCACCGACCGCTTCACCTGCGACGCCCGCGGGCTCGGCGAGGACTGGAACTACCGCGAACTCCACCGCATCACCGAGGCGTTGCACGGAACCGCCGCGGCCGTCATCGACATCGCCGACCTCACCCAGGACTTCGTGCACCTGGTGGAGAAGGCACAGAGCATCGTCGTGCCCCGCGTCTACCTGGGGCTACGGATCAACGAACGGCTCGACCTGGGGTTCGTCCAGCAGACCCGCCCCGTACAAGCCGACCTGACGCCCCGACGACCGGACCGCACGGAGGAGATCCACATCCCGCTCGGCGCCTGGTCCCCGGGGGTCCGCCAGTACCAGATCTCGCTGCGCTTCCCCTTCGGTGCGCTGCCCGTCGACGAGCAGCTGCGGGCCGCCCGCCTCACGCTCTACAGCGAACCGCCCGACGGCCGGGGGCGGGTGCCCTGCGCAGCGGTGGAAACCCTCATCCTGCGGCGTCGCTCCAACCCGGCCTTCCGGATCCCCGTGTCCACGGACTTCACCCGGGTCGAGACGGAACGGGAACTCGGCATGGCGATGCGGGCCTGCGCCGACGCCCACCAGCAGGAGGACCGGGCCCGGGCCGACCGGGAACTGCGCCTCGCACTGCGGCTCGCCGAAGAACTCGGCGACGAACAGCGCTTGCGCCTGCTGCGAGCCGTGGCGGACACCACCTCCGACGGCCGGGTGGTCGTACGGCCGGACGTGTCGCGCGGGGCGATGCAGCAACTCGGGCTCGACTCCACGCGCACCGGCCCCCCACCCGTGGACGCGGTCGAACAGGTCGTCCCCGCCGCTGCGGGGGAGGGCCCCGGCCGTTGCCCGCACTGCGGTTCGCCGCTCGTCTCGCGCGCCGCCCACTACTGCGAACAGTGCGGTCACCGCCTCGACGGCGGCCGTGCCGGAACCGTCGGATGAGCGTCCCGCCCGCAGGGACGTCCGCGGCCGGCCCACGGCGTCGGTCGGCCGGGGCGTGGCGGAGGCTGCGCGGTGCGCATCCGGTCCGGGTGCTGCGCTGGCTGCGCGGGAGCATCCTGGCCACGGTGTGCGCCACCGCCGTCGTCTACCTCGCGGTGTCCACCAACGGAGGGAAGGAGATCACCTCCGTCCGGGACACCTATGCGGCGATCGACGACATCGGCAACGCCCAACACGCCGTGCAGCAGGCGGACGAGGCGCTGGAACGGGCCAGCCGGACCGGCCAGTTCGCACTGATCGGCACGGGAACGGAGTTCGCGAACGCGACCGCACGCATCAGTACCCTCGTCACGGCCGCCGCCCAGGGCAATGCCGCCGGAGCCACCGGACGCAAGCAGATCCAGTTCGTCCAGGGACAGTTGACCACCTGCCTGGCACTCGCCGCCACGGCGGTCCGCGACCATCCGCGCAGCGGCCGGGCGGGCGTGGACGCCGCGCGCGGCGCGCTCACCGCCCGACGACTCGTCGATCCCGAGACCCGCCGGCCCATTCCCGGCACGGGCGGACTGCTGGCCTCCCTCCAGGACCTGGCGGCGATACAGAACGGCGCGCTGGCCCGGCGACAGAACGACGGTTGGCTCGACCCCGTCCAACTCTGGGGCCTGGCCTCGGCCCCGCCGCTCGTCATGCTGGCGCTGGTCCTCGCCACCGCGCGCGTCCTCGCGCGCCACTTCCACCGCCACGTCGGTCTGCGGCTGGTGGGGGCGTTCGTCGTCACCGCGGCCGTCGCCGGCACCTCCGCGGCGCTGATCGCGTGGGACGAGGACCGACTGGCCGCCCAACCGACCGCCGGGCACCCCGTGGCCATGGTCCTGGCGCTCCTGGCGCTGGTGGTGGCCGGTGTGCTGAACCACGTCGCGTACCGTCCCCGGCTCGCCGAGTACAAGTTCCCGCGGCCATGACGACACCGGGGAGGCCCGCCATGAGGACACCGGTGCCGGTGCCCCGCCAGGGTTGCCGACTGCTGCAGGTCCTCGTGGTCCTCGGACTGTTGCTGGTCACGGCGGGATGCGCGGTGACGGACAGGGCTCCGCGCGAGCGGGTGTCCATCATGGTTCCGTGGACGCAGCAGGGCGAGTTCCAGGCGTTCTACTCCCTCGTCAAGGACTTCGAACGCGACACGGGCATCCAGGTGGACGTCCAGGTCACCCGGGCGCTCACCCAGCAGTTGGACGCCTCGGTGACGGCGGGCGCCGCGCCCGACCTCGCCGTGCTGCCGAGCGTGGGCGCCATCACCCGGTACGCGGGCAAGGACGACGGCCTCCGACCGCTGGACGCGGACACCGTCGACATCGGTGCGTACCTCCAGCCCTTCCGCAACCTCGCCCGGGTGGCCGGCACCACCTACGCGGTACCGGTCAAGGTCGACGTCAAGAGCCTCGTCTGGTACGACTCCGCGGCGCGCGGCACCCGGCGCACCGATACGGCCGACGTCTTCGACTTCGTCCCCGGGTCCGGTCTCCGGTGGTGCCTCGGCCTGGCTTCGGGCCCCACCTCCGGCTGGCCGGGGGCCGACTGGATCGCCGACGTCCTGCTCGCCGACGCGGGTCCCGACGCCTACGTGCGGTGGGTGTCGGGCACCTTGCCGTGGACGTCTCCGGAGGTCGAGCGGGCGTGGTCGCGCTGGCACGACCTGATGGGGGCGTCGGCGCTGCGAGGGGCTGCCCACCGGGGTTTCGCGGAGGCGACCGAGCCGATGGCCACGGCGGCTGCCACCTGCCGACTGGTCCACGGCGCCCGGTCGGCCCTGGCCGCCGACCTCCAGGGGGCCGACCGGTTCGACTTCGTCGCGCCCGCCGCCGGCCGCCCCGTGGAGGTGTCCGGCGACTTCATCGGCATGTTCACGGACGGCAATCCGAGCGCCCGCCGGTTCGTCGCCTACCTGGCGGGGACCGCGGGGCAACGGGCCTGGGTCGAGGCTTCCGGGTCCTCCGCCTTCTCGGCCCGCACCGACGTGAGCCGGTACGCCGACGCGGTGCAGCAGCGCATCGCGGCGATGCTGCAGCCGCGTTCGGGCTACCGGCTGTGCTTCGGTGCCGCCGACGTGATGAGCCCCGACGTGGCCGCCGCGTTCTACCGGGCCGTCCTCGACTACGCCGACGGTGCGGACCTGCGCACGCTGCTGAACCGGCTCCAGCGGGTGCAGGACGGGCTCCGGAACGCGCCCGTTCCCGGGAGCAGCATCTGCTCCGAACCGACCTGACGGCCCGACCCTGCGGTCACGGTCCCCTCGACCACCGGACCGGTCGGCGGCGGTTCGACCGCTGTCTACTCGGCGATCTTCGTGCTGTAGTCGAACCGGAACACCGGCACCGTGCGTCCCTCCACCAACTCCGTCTCGGCGGTGCGCACGAAGCGTTGGTGCCGTCCGTAGAAGGCCAGGATCAGTCGTGCCGCATCCGCGACCGTCCCCTCCGGTAACCGTTGCACCCGCGGGAGCTCCGGCGGCCCACCGCTCAGTACCACCCACTGGCTTGCCCGCACGGCATCCCCACCGGTCATGCGCACCCCGATTCCCGTGGATTCGTTCCTCTGGTGCCCATTGGGCATGATCAGGGAGATGTCCCGCTAGGCGTACGGAAGAGCGCTCGTCGTGCTTCCGTACGCCGCGCCGACCTCGCACGCCCCCTCGTCCTGCGCGCCGCGGGTTTGCTTCCGGCGCAGCCCGGGTGCCGGGACGCGCGTCGGTGCCGGACCCCTGCGCCGTCCCGGGCGTGCGCGACCGATCCGCGGGGTGGCCCGGGACCGCCGCAATTGCGTCAACGGCGCGGAGAACCATCCGCCGACAGGAGTCGTCCGACCAGGTATGAAGCAACGACGACTGATCCTTGAGGCCGCGTCCCGGCGGCTCAAGTTGTCCGGCCTCCGCAAGCTGCCGCGGCCGGGCCTGCCGAGGTCCCGGCGGGCCCAGCGGCGGCTGGTGCAGGCGACCATGGTCGCGTCGGTCCTCGCCCTCACCCCGACCACCTGGATGCACCTGGCCGCCGACGGCAGGGTCACCACGGTCGCCGACGTGCCGCGACAGGAGGTGGCGGTGGTGTTCGGGGCCGGCCTGTTGGAGGGCAAGCCGACCAAGTACCTGGCGCACCGGTTGGACGCGGCGGCCGACCTCTACCGTGCGGGCAAGGTCAGGGTGGTCCTGGTGACCGGGGACAACGGTCGGGTGGAGTACGACGAGCCCGACGCGATGCGCACCTACCTGAAGGAGCGCGGGGTGCCGAACGGGCGCATCGTCAGCGACCATGCGGGCTTCGACACCTGGGACTCCTGCGTCAGGGCGAAGAAGATCTTCGGTGTCGACCGCGCGGTGCTGGTGACGCAGGACTTCCACATCCGTCGTGCGCTGACGCTGTGCCGTTCGGCGGGTGTCGACGCGTACGGCATCGGAGTGGCCGAGCGGCTCGATTCGAGTTGGTACCACGGGAAGGCCCGGGAGGTCTTCGCGGCGGGCAAGGGCGCGCTGAACGTGCTGTTCGAACCGGACCCGCGCTTCCTGGGGGCCAAGGAGAAGGGCATCCAGAAGGCGCTGGAAGTGCGCTGAGGCTTCGAGGCGCCGCTCGGGCCGGCGCCGCGCCGGCCGACCCCGTGGGCCGGCGGCGGCCGAGGTGAGGACCGGCCGGGCGCCGCGGCGCTCAGGAGGCGCCGGTTCGCCGGTTGTGGTGGTCCAACAGTTTCGACAGCAGCTCGGTCAACCGCTGACGCTCCTCGGGTGACAGCGGCACCAGCAGTTCCTCCTGAGTCTCGGCCAGTCGTTTCTCCAGCTGCCGCAGCCGCCGCTTGCCCGCGGCGGTGAGCGAGATGATGTTGCGCCGCCGGTCGGAGGGGTCCGGCGCGCGCTCGACCAGTCCGCGGTCGGCCAGCTCGTTGACGGTCGCGACCATGTCGCTGACGTGGATGCCGCTGCCGCGGCCCAGCGCGGTCTGGCTGGCCGGGCCGAACGCCTCCAGCGTCGCCAGGAGACGGTAGTGGTAACCGCGGGCGCCGACCGACGAGAAGCCGTCGGCCACCAGCCGGTGCGTGTGGTGGGCGGTCTGGGTGAGGAGCCAGCTCGGCAGCGTCTCCCAGCTGTGCGGTGTGTCCTCGGACGGGTTCTCCATGGGACGAGTCTACCGAACCGTTGGTTCCGCCAATGATTGCGATATCGTTTGTGGGGTAAACGTTAGGTGCCTAAATCTTTGGGCTTCCAATGAATCCTTCCGGAGTGGAGACCATGATCGAGCCGTTCCGCATCGACGTCCCGCAGGCCGACCTCGACGACCTCGACGAACGGCTCGCGCGCACCCGCTGGCCCAACGAGGTCGCCGACGCCGGATGGGACTACGGCTTCCCGCTGGCACGGCTCAAGGAACTGGCCGAGCACTGGCGCACCGGCTACGACTGGCGCGCACACGAAGCCGCGCTCAACGGGCTTCCGCACTTCACCACCGAGATCGACGGCCAGCGGATCCACTTCGTCCACGTCCGCTCGTCGAAGCCGGACGCGCTGGCCCTGGTCCTCACCCACGGCTGGCCCGGTTCCTTCCTGGAGTTCCTCGACGTGATCGAACCGCTGTCGCGCGACTTCCACCTGGTGATCCCGTCCCTACCGGGGTACGGCTTCTCCGGACCGACCCACGAGCGCGGCTGGGACGTCGTCCGCATCGCCCGGGCCTGGGCCCGGCTCATGCACCGACTCGGGTACCGGCGCTACGGGGCGCAGGGCGGCGACTTCGGCGCGGCCGTCTCGACGGCGCTCGGCGCGGTGGCACCCGATCGGGTCGTCGGGGTGCACGTCAACTACCTGCCGACCAGGCCGGACCCCGATGCCGACCTCGAACTGTCCGCCTCCGACGAGGCCCGACTGGACCGGGTCAGGCACCTGATGGCCAACCGCCCGCCCTACCAGGCGCTCCAGGCCGCCACCCCCCAGACCATCGGCTACGCGCTGACCGACTCGCCCGTCGGCCAACTGGCCTGGATCGCCGAGCGCTTCGCCCAGTGGACGGACCCCCGTACGCCGGTCGGTGACGAACGGATGCTCACCGACGTCTCGCTCTACTGGTTGACCGCCACTGCCGCCTCCTCGGCGCGGCTGCACCACGACGCTCCGCGGCAGACCGCGCCGTGCCCGGTACCGGTCGGCGTGGCGGTGTTCGCGCACGACATCACGCTGTCGGTGCGCCCGCTGGCCGAGCGGCTGTACGACATCCGGCACTGGTCGGAGTTCGCGCGCGGGGGGCACTTCGCCGCGATGGAGGTGCCCGAGCTGTTCGCCGAGGACGTACGGGCGTTCTTCCTCGCCCGCACCGAGGACGAACGCCGCCGGCCGTGAACTCCCGGCCCCGCCGCTCAGGGGTGTCGGTGGTGGACCTTGTTGGCGATGCGCCAACCGCCGTCGACGCGGACCAGGAGGAAGACGTCCGTGAAGGTGTCCGGGCCGTGCCGCAGCGTCATCGTCGCGGTCCCGACGGTGCCGTGCACCTCGATCGAGTCGATGCGGCGCGAACGCGTCGGTTCGTCCACCGCCGGTCGCCCCGGGAAGAGCGCGCCGTACTCGTCCAGGGTCCACGAGAGGAAGGCGCCGTCCCGGACGCCCTCGATGCGGGCGCCGGCCAGGAACGCCGTGCGGAAGTGGACGGGATCGCCGGTGGCGTGCCCGCGGACGTAGGCGCGGAGCGGTTCGAGCACGGCGTCCGCCACGGCGGGGACCGTGGCGGCGACGGCGAAGTCCGCCCCGGGGTCGGTACGGGCGTCCACCAGGCCGGCTGCGCTGCGCAGGGGGGTCGGCGACGCGTCGGCCAGGAGGGCCATGTCCTTGACGAGCGCGCTGATCGTGAACTCGGCGGTGACCGCGGCCGGCGGGTCGGTGAGGAAGGGGCGTTTGCGCGCCACCAGCCCCCCGAGCTGGCCCCGTTCGAGGACGTCCAGCACCCGGGCCCGTGGCAGGCCGAGGGCATCGGCCTGCCGCAGCGCCTCGCGCAGGGCGAGGACGGCACCGGCGAGGCTGTGGTTGGCGATCAGTTTGAGTGCGGCGGCGCCCGCGGCGTCGTCCACGCGGCACACCGTGCCCAGCGTCTCCAGAACCGGTCCGACCCGGTCGATTGCCTGCGGATCACCGGCGGCGAGGAACCGTAGGGTGCCGGCGGCGGCGGCCGTGACCGAGCCGAACACCGGCGCGTGGACGTAGGACGGGCCGATTCGTCGGGCCAGCTCCGCTGCCTCGTTGGGGCCGACGGTGCTGGTGTTGAGGACCGTCACCCCCGTGCGCAGCGAGCCACGGACCTCGTCGAGGACATGCTGACAGGCGGGGCCGTCGAACAGTGCCAGGAGCACGACGTCCGCCCTCGCCACGGCCTCGTGCGGATTGCCGGTCGTCCTGACCGTTCCCGAGGTGCGCCCGGAACGCGTCCAGCCGATGACGTCCCAGTGTAGGGCGACGAGTCGGGTCGCGATCGCGTGACCCATGCGCCCCAGGCCGAGGACGGCGATCGTGTGCGGTGTGTCCATGAGCGCCAGCGTGGTGCAGGACGCCGACTGCGACAAGCGCACACTTCGCAGGACAGCCCTGTGGGACACGCATACCTGCCGGGCATACTGACGTGATGGAACTAGCCGTGTGGCGAGCCTTCGTGACGGTGTGTCGACTCGGGTCGCTGTCGGCGGCGGCCGTCGAGCTCCACCACACCCAGTCGGCCGTGTC
This sequence comes from Streptomyces sp. NPDC127068, assembly GCF_042724695.1. Taxonomy (NCBI): domain Bacteria; kingdom Bacillati; phylum Actinomycetota; class Actinomycetes; order Kitasatosporales; family Streptomycetaceae; genus Streptomyces; species Streptomyces sp. NPDC127068. Next base: position 86,383 of record NZ_JBHXEN010000002.1, read on the forward strand.
CCGACAGATCGCCGGGCTGGAGCGGCAGCTCGGGGTGCCCCTGGTGGAGCGCCATGCGCGCGGAGTGCGTCCGACGCCTGCCGGCGAGGTGTTCCGGCACCACGCCCTGGCCACGCTCAACGAGGCCGACCGCGCCGTCCGCGCGGTACGGGACCTCCGTGACGGCACGTTCCACCGCCCGTTGGCCGTCGGTGCCACCCCCGCACTGGCCGCGGGAATCGTTCCCGAGGCCATCCGGGGCCTCCTGGCGGACGTCGGCGCCGTCCCCTGGAGCCTGGCCCCCGGACTGAGCGCACCCCTGCACCACCGGGTGGTCACCGGTGACCTCGACATCGCCGTCGTCACCGACGCACCGCCCGGACTGCCCCAGGACCCAACGGTCGTCCGACGGTTCCTCGGTCTTGACGAGATGGTCGTCGTCCTGCCCGTCGGCCATCCGCTGGCCGGCCGCGGCCCGTTGCACATCGCGGCGCTGGCCGAGCAGACCTGGGTCGAGGACAACGACGGATCGGCGGCGCTGCTGCGCCAACACGCCGCCCGCGCCGGAGTCAGCGCCCGCATCGACCTGGCCGCAGCCGATCTGTTCGGCAAGATCGCCCTGGTCGCCAGCGGTCACGCCATCGCGCTGATACCGGGAACGCTGACGCGTGCGCTACGGAGCGACGTCGTCACGGCGGACCTCGTCGATCCGCCGACCCGCGGCATCTACACCGTCACCCCGGACCGTGACCCCCACCCCGCCGCAGCACCCCTGGTCCGACGACTCGTCGGTGTCTTCGCCGAGATCGGACCTTCCCCGCACCGGGCGTGATGCCGGGCCGGAGTCTCAGCGGCCGGTCAGGGAGTGGTCGAGGAGGGGGAGCAGCCGGTCCCAGTGCCGCTGGAGCCCGGAGGGGTTGAAGGCGTCGGTGTCCGACATGGTGAAACCGTGGACGGTGCCGGGGTAGATCTCGATGGAGTGGTCGACGCCCGCGGCATCGAGCGCCCGGTCGAGTTCCTTGACGGCCTCGGACGACATGTCGTTCTCGGAGAGGCCGATGTGGAATCGGGCGTTGAGCTCGGAGGCCAGGCGGTGCGGGCTGTCGGGCGCCTCGGTGACCAGGAAACCGGGGTGGAACCCGGCGACGGCGGTCACCAGGTCGGGGTGGGCCGCTGCGGTGCGCACCGCCAGGACGGCGCCGAGGCAGTACCCGATCACTGCGACGGGCCCGGCGCTGACCTCGGGCCGGGTGGTGAGGAACCTGAGGTAGGCGTCGGCGTCGCGCAGGACGTGCTCGGTGGTGTGCCCCTGGACCAGGGGCATCAGCCGGGCGACGAGCGCGGGCCGTAGGTCCTCCCCGATGTGCTCGGGGAGTTCGACCACCGGTGCCGGGCCGTGCCGGTAGTGGAAGTTGGGGACGAGTACGTAGTAACCGTGCGCGGCCAGTTCGCGGGCCCTGCGCTCCAGTTCGGGCCGCACGCCGAAGACGTCCGTGTACAGCAGTACCCCGGGGTGCCGCTCGCCGCGGTCGGGGAAGGCGGCGAAGGCGTCGGACCGACCGTCAGCGGTGGGGATCTCCAGTGTCCTGGTGGGCACGTTCTTCCTTCCTGGGAGTACGCTCCATCAACGTTCGTGGCACTAACATTATCGGCGCGAGCGACCGTATATCGTTAGTCGGGCCAACGGCAATGGGCGGGATGTGCGCCATGATCGGACCTGGAGTCGGGGACCTGCCCGGCGACGGCGCGTCGCGGACGCCCGACCGACTGCGTCGACGGGCGAGCCGACTGTTGTCGCAGCTGTCCACCCGGTCGGACCGACTGGTCAACGAGGGGTTGGCCCGGGTCGACGCCCGCAAGTGGCACTACGCGGTACTCGCTTCGCTCCAGGAGTACGGGCCGGGCAGCCAAGCGGAGTTGAGCGCGCGCAGCGGCATCCACCGCAGCGACATGGTCGGCGTGCTCAACGAGTTGGCCGAGCGCGACCTCGTCGAACGGACACCGGACCCCGCCGACCGGCGCCGCAACGTCATCACGATCTCCGCCCGGGGCCGCCGTCAGCTGCGCCGCCTCGACCAGGTCCTGGACGTCCTCCACGACGAGCTGCTCGCCCCGCTGGACCCGGCCGAACGCGAGCAGTTCGTGCAGTTGCTCACCCGCTTGCTCGACCACCACGACCGCAGACCCGGACCCCCGCCGGGGGGATCGCGGTGAATCCGCATCCGTGCTGTACGTCCTGCTGTACGGTCGGGGCAGGGTGTCGCACACCGGTGGCGCCGGGCGCGGGGCACAGGGCGCGAGTGCGCCGCCGACCGCATCCGCTGCCGGCGGAACCGACCGCCCGATCCGAACCGTTGGAGGGGGAGAGTCCAGCATGGCCGACGCAGAGGAGCCCGTGGACCCGGGCGCGATCGTCCGGGCCCGGTACGCGCTCTACGTGGAATCGCTCCGGGTCCGCATGCCGCACGATCAGTACACCCTCCTCATGGAGATCATCCGCGAGTACGTGAAGGCCGGCGGCGGTCGGTTCCGGCTCGATCTGGAACCCGCCGAGAAGGAACTCTTCACCGAAGAGGTGCAGCACGAGCTGCTCAACCTCCTCGGGCTGCTCGGCGCGATGGAGCCGGGCCACGAGGACCGGGCCGACCGCGTCGTCGCTCGCCTCGGTGACGGCGAGCACGTCAAGGCCGCGATGTCGCTGGTGCCCCCGGACGTCGCCGACGACCCGGACCGGCTGCGCGCGATGCGGGACCGGCTCGACGCCCAGCAGCACCAGCGCAAGCAGGACGAACAGACGGTGGAGGGCATCGCCCGGGCGAGCGGCATGTCCGAGGACGACTGAGCGGTCCGCGTGCCGGTCCGCCGGTCCGCCCGGTGAGCCCCCCTCCGCGGGCGTACCGTCCCGTAGGGGCGCGGTGGAGGGCCTACCGGACGGGCCGGGGGCCGAGCACCGCACGCAGTCGTGCGGCGACCGACGGAGCACCGGGTATGTCCGAGTGGACGCAGATCGACTCCACCGTCACCTCGACGTCCTGCCCGTGGACCGAGGTGGTGAGGCCCTCGTCCAGCGCCCGGCGGACCTTCCGCTCGACCGCGTCGAGGTCGGGGCGGGCGCTCACCCGTCGTACGACGACGGTGCCGTCGTCCTGGTAGTCGAGGTCCGGGTAGAACTCCGCGACGAAACCGATGCCCCGGCGCTCAGCCACGCGTTGGTGTGCGGTGCCGGCGAGGCCGAACACCGGCACCCCGTACTGCTCGGCCACGTCGCACACCGCGTCCATGAGGTCCTCCCGGCGCGACACCATGCCGTAGAGCGCGCCGTGCGGCTTGATGTGGTGGAGTGCGCCGCCCTCCGCGTGGAGGAAGGCGGACAGGACGCCCACCTGGTAGCGGACCAGGTCACGCACCTCGTCCGTGTCGAGCGCCATCTCACGGCGCCCGAACCCGACGAGGTCCGGCAGCCCCGGGTGGGCGCCCACGGTGACGGAGGCGGTGAGCGCCCGCTGCACGGTACGGGCGATGCCGCTCGGATCCCCGGCGTGCATGCCGCAGGCCACGTTGACGGTGTCGACGTACGGGAGGAGGGCCTCGTCGTTGCCGAACGAGTGGATGCCGAGGGACTCGCCCATGTCGGCGTTGATGGTGAGGGTCATGGCGTGCTCCGTGAGGGGTGCAGGAAGTCGACGGTGCGGGGGGCTTGCGGCGTGTGCCCGCCCGGGTGGGCGGGCACACGGGGTCAGTCGCGGTGGACCAGCCGCCAGGCGAGGGGGAGTGCGCCCACGGTGAAGGCGATCTTCAAGGCGTCGGTCAGCAGGAACGGCGCGACGCCGAGGCCGAACGCCTGCTGGACGTCGAGACCCGTGGCCAGGGCCAGCCAGGTGGCGCCGACGGTGTGGATCACGGCGTTGCCGGCCACCATCACGGCGAGGGTGCTGCCCCAGCGCCGGTCGGTGCCGCGTTCGGCCAACCGCCCCACGAGGGCCGCGGCGAGGACGAACCCGACGACGTAACCGAAGGTGGGCGCGCCGACGCCGTGGGAGTGCCCGGCGAACCAGGGCACTCCCGCCGCCCCCGCCACCAGGTAGACGACCATCGCAGCGGCACCGCGAGCGGCGCCGAGGGCGGTGCTGGTGAGCAGCACGGCCAGCGTCTGGAGGGTGAATGGGACCGGGCTGAGCGGGGTGACGAACGCGAACTGGGCGCTGAGCCCGGTGACCGTCGCCCCGCCGAGGACCAGCAGGACGTCGCGCAGGGCGGCCCCCGGCAGGCGGTCGACGAGAACGCCGGGGCGGGTCGCGGGGAGGGAGAGGGAAGTGGTCATGGCGCAGTGCTCCGTTCTCAGTCGATCTCGGCGATCAGATCGCCCTCGTCGAGGACGTCGCCTTCGGCAACGGCGAGCCGGGTCACGGTGCCGGCGCCGTCCGCGTGGACGGGGATCTCCATCTTCATGGACTCCAAGATCGCGAGGGTGTCACCGGCCGCGACGACGGTGCCTTCGCTGACCAGGACCTTCCATACGTTGGCCACCAGGTCGGCGGTGATCTGCTGGGTCATGTCGACTCACCTTCTGGGGTCGCCGGCACGCATCTGCGTGACGATTCCGGTGTCGTAGGTGCCGCGGGCGAACTCGCTGCGGCCCAACAGGTCCTGGTGGAACGGCAGGGTGCTGCGGGGGCCGACGACGACGAACTCGGCCAGCGCCCCGGCCGCCACGGCAAGGGCCTCCGCACGCGTCCCGGCGTGCACGACGAGCTTGGCCATCAGGGAGTCGTACGCGGGGGTGACGGTGTCGCCCTCGGCGTAGCCGGCGTCGACCCGGATGCCCTCCCCGACCGGCTCCCGCCACCTGGTGACGCGTCCCGGCCCGGGCAGGAACCGCACCGGGTCCTCCGCGTTGACGCGGAACTCGATCGCATGTCCGACCGGTGTGCGGGAACCCAGGCCGGGGGTGGGCGCCAACCCGGAAGCCGCTCGGAGCTGCTCCTCCACCAGGTCCACGCCGAAGACCGCTTCGGTCACCGGGTGCTCGACCTGGAGGCGGGTGTTCATCTCCAGGAAGACGAAGTCCTGTTGCCCCGGCGGTCCGTGGACCAGGCACTCGACGGTTCCCGCGCCCCGGTAGCCCACCGCTCGCCCCAGCGTCACGGCGGCGGTGAGCATCCGGGTGCGCAAGGCGGCGTCCAGCGCGGGGGAAGGACTCTCCTCCACGAGCTTCTGGTGGCGCCGCTGGACGGAGCAGTTGCGTTCGCCCAGGGCCAGGACCTCGCCGTCCGCACCGCCCAGGATCTGGACCTCGATGTGGCGGGCGCGGTGGTAGTACCGCTCCAGGAGCACACCGGGGTCGCCGAAGAGCCGGGAGGCGAACGCCACCACGGCCCGGTACTGGGCGCGCAGTTCCACTTCGTCGCGGGCGACGGCCATGCCCATGCCGCCGCCGCCCGCGGCGGCCTTGACCATCAGCGGATAGCCGACGGTCCGGGCCGCCTGCACGGCCGCCCCCTCGTCGGCCAGCGGCTCGGAGGTGCCCGGCGCGACGGGCACTCCCACGGCCACGGCCTGGTCGCGGGCGTTCCTCTTGTCGCCCATCAGGGCGATGACCTCGGGCGAGGGCCCCACCCAGGTCAATCCTGCGGCCAGCACCCGGTGGGCGAAGTCCGCGTTCTCGGAAAGGAAGCCGTAGCCCGGGTGGACGGCCTCGACGCCGGTGGCGCGCGCCGCGGCCAGGACCGCGTCCGCGTTGCCGTAGGACTCCGCGGGGGTGTTGCCGGCCAGGGCGACCGCCTCGTCCGCCTCCCTGACGAACGGCAACTGCGCGTCATGGGGGCTGTGCACCGCGACGGTCCTGATGCCCAGTCGCCCGGCGGTCCGGATGACGCGGCGGGCGATCTCACCCCGGTTGGCCACCAGAAGCGATCGGATCATGGTTTCCTCCCGGACGGGCGCGGGACCGGGGTCGACGTGCCGCATCACAGTTCCTCGTAGTGTCGTGCGTCGGTGGTGTAGTCGAGGCGTTCGGCCAGGGCCAGCGCCTCGTCCAGGTCGACCTCGCGGAAGCGGATGGTGTCCCGGCCGGGCCTGAGTTGGCCGACCTTCCACAGCCCCGCCTGGACCACGGTGGCGACGACGGTGAACCCGCCGGCGGTCGGGCCGTCCGGGCCGAGGATCACCGGCACGTCCCCGTTGGTGTTGACGCCGCCGATCGGGTAGCTGCCGTCGAGAATGTTGGACGGGTGACCGCCGGCGACCCCGCCGGAGGAGCGGGACCACGTGAAGCGGTGGGCGTTCAGACGGGTTCCCACCCGGTTGGAGTTGAGGTCGACCTTCCACTCCCGGCCCACGAGGTCGCGCCAGTCGGCCTCGGTGAGGAAGTCCGGGTCGGCGTGCGGCCCGCGCATGACCTCGATCTCCCAGGTGTTGGTCATGACGGGGCGCAGCGCGTCCGGCACCCGCAGCGGTGCGGGCGCGGCGACCCGGTGGGCCCGTAGGACGTCCCCCTTGGCCAGGGCGCGTCCTTCCACGCCTCCGATGCCGCCCATGGTGTAGGTGGCGCGTGACCCCAGGACGAGGGGGACGTCCACACCCCCGGCCACCGCCAGGTACAGGCGGAAACCGGGGCCCTTCACGGTGGGGCAGACGACCTCGTCGCCCGCCCGTACCGGCACGGTCTGCCACAGCGGGACGGGCGTGCCGTTGAGGGTGGGCTCGGCCCCCGAGGCTCCGGTGACGGCGATCGCGGTGTCCGCGAGCACCCGTACCGTCAGCCTGCCCATGGGGATCTCCAGGGCCGCCGCGTCCGCGGCGTTGCCCACGAGGGCGTTGGCGATCCGGAAGGACACCGGGTCGACGGGCCCCGCCGGGAAGAAGCCCTTGGATTGGAGGCCCCGGCGCCCGGGATGGTCCTGGACCAGGGTCTGCAGGCCGGGGGAGACCACGTCGAAGACCGCTTGGGTGCCGGACATCAGGGCACCTCCGTCCGCGCGGCGGCCGCGTCGCGTTCCGCGCGCAGGGCGGCGGCCTCGTCCCGCACCGCGTCCATCCGCGCCTGGTGGTCGGCGACCGGGAACGGGTCGTCCTCGATCATGTACTCGTACCGGTTCTCCAGCACGTCCCTGCGGGCTGCGAGGAGTTGGTCCTCGCTCACCCGCAGGAACCGCACCCGGTCCCCGGGTCGCAACAGCAGCGGGTCGCCCCGGAAGACGTCGTGCCGCCCGAGGACGTCGTAGACCGGGACGGTGCGTCCGAACAGCTGGTAGCCGCCCGGGGACGCGACGGGGTAGATCGCCACGCAGGGACCACCGATGCCGACCGCTCCCTCGGCGGTCCAGGTCCGGGTGGGGTTGTACTTCGGCACCGTCAGGGCGTTGCGCGGGTCGAGCGGGTACATGAACGGCAGGCCGGGGAAGAATCCGGTGTACGCGTTCCACCACTCCGTTCCGGTGATCGTCGCGTAGAGGTCCTCCCGCCCGCCGAGCCCGTTGTACTCGACGATGTAGTCGATGTTGGAACCGTCCTGCACGTTCGGGGCGTCCTGGCGGATCGTCGTGGCGTAGCGGCGGACCGACTCCCGGCTCTCCGAGTCGTCGAAGGCGATGGGCAGGGTGATCCGGCGGCTGGGGAGCGTCAGCGAACGCACCGGTGGTTGGGCGCCGTGCACGTCCTCCAGGACGTCGACGAGGGCGTCGCGACCGATCAGGGTCGGCTCGTAGTGGAGGAGCAGGGAGCGGAAGCCGGGCGCGGCCTCCACCAGTCCCGCCACCCGTCGTGCGGCGAGGGCCGCCGCGACGGCGGTGACGTAGAAGTTCAGTTCCAGGTCGAGGGCCAGCTCCCCGTACTCGACGAGCACGTGGCGGTCGCCGGCGGCCCGGTACACGATGCGCGGAGTGTCGCCGACGGCGCGGCGACGGGTGATGACAGCGGACACGACTACTCCTTCCGTTGGGTCGGGGGGACGGTGACCGGGCGGGCTTCCGCGGCGCAGGCGGAGCAGATCGCCTCTCCGGACCGGATGTCGCGGTCCATCTCCACGGCGACGTACGCGCGGTCACAGGCGTGGCAGCGGATGCGGGTCTCCCAGACGTCCGCCACCTCGTCCCGCGGGTCGCCTCCGCGCCTGCGCACCGGGCTCGGGGCGAGCAGCAGCGCAGCCGCGTACAGGACCCCGGCCAGGGCGAGGGTGATCAGCGGGGCGAGTTGGGCGAGGACCGGGCTGGCGGACTGTTCGGTGAGCGCGATCCCGACCGCGGCGGCCACCAGCCAGGCACCCGCACCGGCCGTGACCGGAGCGAGTCGCTGCGGGCGGAACTCCGGCAGCCCGTCACGATCGGCGCCCCGCAGGGCGATGTGCACGAGGGCGATGGCCACCCACGCCGTGACGAACACGCCCTGCCAGGCGAGGGCTTGCAGCAGGTAGCTCAGCACGTCGGTGAGCATCAGTAGGTAGGCGATCACCCCGCAGACGACGACCCACACGACCCGGGGCAGCCGCAGCCGTAGCACCCGGGCTGCGAACGCCTCCAGGTTGGTCGAGGCGAGGTAGTAGTTGGCGGTGTTGATCCTGGTCTGCGACACGAAGATGACCAGGACGCCCACGAAGCCGAGGGACTTGATGAAGGCGTCGACGACGCCGGTCTCCGATCCCACGATGTCCCAGGCCCGCAGGAGGTAGATCCCGATGAGCCCGTTGACGCCGAAGGTGAAGAGGTAGAAGACCCAGCCGAAGGTCACCGTGCCGTGGAACCGCTGGTCCTCGACCCGCCCCAGCCGGGCGTAGTCGACGGTGTACATCATCATGATGTACACGCCCATGTAGATCAGGTAGGACGTCAGCCAGCCGGGCATCGCACTCGACGAGGCGGTGGAGGCCAGCCAGTCCTCGGGGTACCCCCGCTCGGCGGTGGCCGCGACGAGCACCGCGACGAGGCCGACGACGTAGAACGGCAGCAGGAGCCCGTTCAGCTTGTCCAGCCAGGTGCGCACCCCGCCGATGACCAGCGGCAGCGCGTAGGCGACGACGACGAGGTACCAGATCCTGATGTCGCCGCCGAAGTACTTCTGGAACGCGACCGCGACGATGGACCCTTCGAACACCCCGTAGTAGAGGGCGGTCGCCGCGAAGATCAGCGGTGCGAGGGCCGAGCCCAGCAGCCCGAACAGGCGGCGGGACAGCAGGGCGACCGTGAGGCCGGTGCGGGACGCGTACCGGGAGAGCACCAGATTGACCACGCCGTAGGTGGCGATCGTCAGGCCCATGCCGACGAGCGTGGCGGGGGTACCGACCGCGTCCGCCGAGGCCGCCGCGATGTACAGCCAGAACATCGCGGAGAACAGGGCCCACCACGCCATCGCCAGCGACCAGCGTCCGGCCCGCCACGAGTGCGGAACGACGTGGGTGGAGTAGTCCTCGGTGGCTGCTTCCCGCACCACGCGCGGATCGTCGACGGAGGAGACCTCCAGGGCGGGGGGTGAGGGGGCGGATTGGGGCATGGCATCGCTCCAGTCGGGAGGGGCGCGGGCTGAACGGAGCCGATCGGGTCGGTCCACAGCCCCGGTGGCCACCAGAGTGCGGGCATCCCCGTTCCCGGTACATGCGCGATGTGCGCAAGGTCTGCCGACCCGTTGCGCGAAGCGCGCAGCGGAGCGCGCCATCAGACTCCGTGCACGGTGAGGGCCAGCCAGAGTTCGGCGCGGAGCCCGGGGTCGGAGAACGACCTGCCCAGGAGGGTCTCCGCGCGTCCCAGGCGGTAGGCGAGGGTACGGCGGTGGATGCCCAGCGCCTGTGCCGCGGCCTCCGTGTTGCCGTTGTGCGCGAGGAACGCCCGGACCGTGGCCAGCAGGTCGATCCGCCCGGCGTCCGGGTGCTGGAGCGGCCCCAGCACCGCAGTGGCCCAGCCGCGCGCCACCGACCCGCTGAGGTGGGAGAGCAAACCCACCCGAGCCACCTCCGAGGCGAGCAGGAGCCGTTCGCCGGCGCTCGGGGGCACGGTGTCCAGCAGGGTCACCAACCGGGGCCACGACGCGCCGAGTTCGTCCAGTTGCATCGGGTCGCCGACCACTCCGTAGGAGCCCGGCACCGACGCCACCACCTGGTGCAGCACGCCGACCGCGCCTTCCACCGTGGGCACCACCACCGCGATCCTCCCCGGACGCTCCTGCGCCACCAGCGCGGAGGCGATCTGGAGGCTGTGTTCGCTCTCCAGGGCCTCCAACAGGTCCCGGTGGGGCGAGTCGGCGCAGTGCAGCACCGCCATCCGCACCGGCGCCTCGGGCAGGGGGACGCCCAGTGCCTCCGCCGCCCGTTCTCCCGACCCGGTCGCTCCGGCGAGGAGCAACCCGAGCACCGTCGTCCGTTCGCGCCGTTCACTCGCGAGCAACTCGGCTGCCCTGGAGATCTCCTGGGAGATCAGGTCGGCGGCCACGCCGAGCACGGCCCGATCGGATCCGGTCAGGGGTGTCGTACGGCCCACCGCCAGCACACCGTCGGGGCGCGCGGCCCGGCCCACGGGAACCGTGATGACCCGGGTCGCGCCCAGGTCGAAGGCCGCGCCGTGCGCCCACGGCCGCTGCGTGATCTCCAGCCGTACGCGTTCGGCGTGCCTGCGGGCGTGTTCCGGGGAACCGGCCAACAGGTGCCCCTCACGGGACAGGAGCACCACCCAGGCGTCGAGTTGCTCGGAGAGCCGGCGGACCACGGACCGGTGCGCGGGCGAACTGAGCGCCGCCCGCACCAGGTGCCGGTACGCCTCCGTCGTCCGCTGCTGCTCGGCCCGGCCGGCGGCGGCGAGCCGGTCCGACACCGCCCGCACCACCGCACCGAACCGGGTGGACTCGGCCACCTCGACGACCGTCAGCCCGAGGCGGCCGGCGGCTGCGACGAGCGCCTCGGGAACCCCGTCGGGTCGCAGGCCGACCCCGAAGCCGAGGGCGGCCACCTCCGCGCGGACGAGTCGTTGGGCGTACTCGCCCCACCGCCGGCTGGTTCGGCCGAGCCCCAGCCCCGTGGTGAGCAGCAGGGTGCCCGGTTCCACGTACGCGGTGGGGTCGACGAGTTCGCTCACATGGGCCCAGGACACGGCGGCGTCCGGGTCCCCGGTGCGCAGGGTCAGCCCCAGGGCGCGGCAGTCCAGGAGCGCCTTCAGGGGGATGCTCATCCGGCGTGGGGGGAGGGTCGGAGGTGGAGGACGTTCCACTCGGCACCGGCCACCCGCAAGCCGGACCGCCGTCCGCCCGCGGGTGGCGTCGCGGCGAGGGCGCCGACGGCCAACGAAGGGGTGGTCGTGGCGATGACACGGCCCTCCTCGTTGGTGACGGCGGCCTCGCCCCCCAGCTGCAACAGGGGCGGGACGAGGAGCCGCGCCAGAGTGCTCACCAGGACGTCCCCGGCCACGACACCGAAGAACTCGCCGGCAACGGTCAGCGGCAGGGCGAACGTGAAGACGTAGGAGTCGCTGCCGTGCAGATCCACGTAGGGGCCGCACACCGTGGGGCGGCGCTGGTCCCGCGGCACGGTGAACCAGCGCAGCCCGGTGTAGTCGTAGTAGTGGTCGCTGTCGGGGTCGAGGTCCGGCAGCAGGGGGCCACCACGCCGTCGCGGTGCTCCCACCACTCCAGGTGCAGATGCGAGTCGCGCAGGACACCGGGCGCCACCACCACCCCGGTCCCGAGCAGGGGACCCGCACGGGACCGGAGCAGGGCGCGGGCGTGCGCTCCGACGAACCGCAGGTCGTGGGCGAGGTGCTGGCGCCCCCGTGCGGCGGTCGTGGCCAACGCGGCGGCCACGACGTGGCCCAGATCGGTGAGCGGGGTGAACAGCGAGTCGACGGTGTTCCGTACGGTGTCGCCGCAGTGGGCGAGTCCTGAGGGGGTGAGGGGGCCCATTCGGTGCTCCGTGGGGACGGGCCGTCCGGATGCGCCGGGGCCTGGCCGGGACGGGAACGGCCGCCTGGCGGCGCCCCGGGAACGGTTCCACCGGACGGTGCGGTGCACGAGTCGAGTGGTGTTCCGGGAGGTCGCCGTGTCATCGACCCCGGATGCCTTCAGGGTAGGAGCGGCCACCCGCCCGTGAGCAGTGCCGAAGGTCCCGATCCGGCCGGGCCGGGAGGGCGTGCCCGGCCGGGGGAGGGGAACCGCCGGCGGGGTCACGGCCTGCCCATCCGCAGGATCTTCAGCGCCACCCGGAGGTTGAGCCGCAGCTCGGGGTCGGTGGTGAACGGCCCGACGAGACGTTCCAACTTGGCGATTCGGTAGCGGAGGGTGTTGTAGTGGAAGTGCAGGGCCCGGGCGGTCTCCGCGACGTTCAGGTTCGAATCCAACAGGGCCGTGAGCGTGGCGCGCAGGTCATCGCCGTCAGCCCGCTCCGGCTCGGCCAGTTCCCCCAACGTCGTCCGCGCGAAGTCGGTCAACTCGCCCGGATCCGGTACCAGGCTCAACAGGCGGAAGAGCCCCAGCCCGTCGAAGTCGCCGATCGTTCCCGGACCGTGGGCGCGTCGGGTGACCGCCGCCGCCTTGCGGGCCTGTCGATATGCCTCCGGCAAGCCGGTCGGGTCCTGCGTGACCCGGCTCACCCCGCCGCAGAAACGGTGCGGGGGGCCGGGGGCCGCCGCGACCTCCGCCGCCATCAGCCGCGCACCGTCGAGCGCCGACGCACGGTCGCCGGCCCCGGTGACGACGACGACTTCCGTTCCGTACCCGACGACCGCCGCACCGCTGTCCCGTCGGCGGGCCGCTGCGACCCACGCGCGCACGAACTCCCCCTGCAAGGAACGCGGATCGTCGTACGGCCGGTGATCCGCCTCGCGTTCGATCACCACGACGGCGAGCGGCCGTTCCAAGTCCCACCCGAGGTCCGCGCAGCGGGTGACCGCGCGGTGCTGGTCCTCGCCCCGCCCCGTCAGGACCTCGCGCAGGAGCTCGTCCTGGTACCGGCGCTCGACGGTCGCGACGCAGTGCCGTCCGACGATGACGAGCGCCGCTGTCGCCGCCCCGCGCTCCAGGATGCGCAGGTCCCCGCCGTCCAGCGCCCTGCCGCCGGTCACCAGCAGCACGCGACCCTGCGGGTCGGCGCCGATGCGCACCGGCACCGCGCCGACCCCGTCCGGGGGGCGCTGTCCGGGCCGCGGGGCGGGCCCGGGCGTCCGCTCCTTGAGCAGACCGTCCGGCAGCGGAAGGCATCCGCGAGGAGAGTCCCGGCGCACGCGGACCCGGCCGTCGGCCGCGGTGATCAACACGGTGCCGTCCAGGGCGGCGGCCAATACCTCGGCCACCGCCCCCAACCCTCCGCCGGCCAGGAGCACCGCGTCGAGGGCGCGGTGCGCGGCCTCCGCCCGCTCCAGCTGCTTCGCGTGCCGGTCGAACAGCTCCGCGGCGATCCGTCCCAGCGCCCGGGCGGGGCAGTCCCGCCCCGGAAGCAGGATCAGCGGGACGGCGGACCGTCCCGCCGGTGAGGGCTCCCGCACCGGCCGTTCGCCCGGGGGGCCGTCGCCGGCGGTCACCAGCACGGCCGCCGGGCCCGGGACGCTGCTCCCCGCGGGCGGCGGAACGGCTGCGCGGTCGGACACGAACAACAGGGTGCCCGGCTCCGGAGTGCCTGACGGGTACGGCGGGTGGCCGACGCCCAGGCGCCGTACCCGTGCCTCCAGCCCGTGTGCTCCCGCGAGCACACGGGCACCCGTCAGCGCCACCGTGCTGAGGACCTCGCGGACCGTCATCTCGAAGGGGAGGCGCACCTCGTCCGCACCGACGTCCGCGCGGCTCGTCCCACCCGGGGCGCAGCAGCCGGATGCCGCACCGGGGCCCGGGGCCTGACCGGGGTGCTGGACGTTCTCCGGTGTGATCATGCGCGGCACCCTAGGCTTCCGCGTCGCGGCGGCCCTTCGGCGGCCGACCGGTTCGGTGCGCCAGGGGTGCGATCCCCGTCACGGGGTGCCCGCTCTCGGCGGCCCCCCGAGGTGTCTCGCGGAGTTCTCGCTGGTAGGGGCTTTCGCGCGGGGCAGGCGCTCCAGGTGAGGGAGGCGCAGCGCGGAGACAATGATCACAGCGGTGCACCCCCGATGAGGTGACCGAGGGACCTTGGACCATTTCCCTTATACCTTTCATAAAGTAGGTTTTAGGTGCGGTGAGAGACGAAGGAGGGAACGGCGGATCGGCGCGGAGCCCGGCGGGCAGCGTGTGTTCCACCGTGCCCCACATTCCGTCCGACGAAGTCAGGTGAGTCCTGTGACCGATCCGTGCGAGCCGTTCCCCCACGCCGGGTACCCCGCCGACCACCCGGTCGCCGGGCGGCCCGGTGGCGAGCCCCCCTGCCCCCTGCGGGCGGACGAGGCACGGGCCCTCACCCACCGGCTCCTGCAGGGACTCGATCCCCCACCCCACGACAATGCGATCGCGGACGCCGTGCTCGTCACGCACGAACTGGTCGCCAACGCCATCCGGCACGGTGGCGGGCTCACCGCCCTCTCCGTGACCGCCGACATGGAAACGATCTGCGTGGCGGTCTCCGACCTCAGCGTGGCCCTCCCCGTCGCCCGGCCGCGGGACGGACTCGAAGAGGGCGGCTACGGCTGGCCGATGGTGTGCGCCATCGCCGGGACACGGGGCGTCAGCGTCTCCTCGCGGGGCAAGACCATCACGGTGAGCGTTCCGCTGCGCTGAATCGCCTCACCCGCCAGCGGTCCGCCACCGCGTCGTGCCGGATCCTCAGCCGTTCACGGCCGTCATGTACCGGGTCCAGACGCGTTGGGGGATCCGCGTCGTCCCCGCCGCCCGCGACGATCCGTCCGCGTCGGGCACCGGCAGGAGCGCGCCGTCGCTCTTGCGGGCCCGGAACAGCACCACGGACGTGGCCAAGCGGTCCGTGTACCCGGCGAACCACACCGCGGGGACCCGGTCCCCCGCGCCCGTACGGGTCACCGCCACTCGCCCCAGGGCGGCATGCGTCCCGGCCGGCAGCACGTCGACCGCCGTGTCGCGCAACGCGTCGGACACCTGCCGCGCCGTCTCCGTCGAGACCGCCCGGCGACGGGACGAGCCCTCCAGTCCGCTGACCTCCGCGCCACGGCGATAGGCCCGGACCACGGAGTACGGTTCCGGCCGGGTCCCCCCGCGGGCGAACGTTGACAGGCCGACCGACAGCCGGATCGCACTGGGCGTGGACGTCCCCGTGACGAGACCCCCGTCGAGCGGGGCCATGCTCTCCCGCGGCAGCCCCGCGGCCACGGCCGTGTCGCGGACGGTGCGCAGTCCGGTATCGGCCGCCAGGAGACCGTAGACCCGCTGGTCCGCGCTGGCCAGCGCGGAGCGGAGGGGGGTCCCGGCCAGTGGCGGGCGGATCAGGGGGTTGCCGGCAGACGGTGGCGGGAGCGCCCCGTTGAGCGGGTCGTAGCGGGTGTCCAGGGACACCGGTGTCCGAGCCCTTCCGTCGGCTCCGGCGCGCTCGGTGCCGCGGACGCCGTGCTCCAGGGCCGCCGCCAGGACGAACGGGAGGAAGGCCGAGCCGACCGGAACGCCCCGGGTGTCCGCGTTGTTGGTGAAGCGCCGGGTGGCGTCGATCCCGCCGTACACCGCCACCACGGCTCCGTCCTCGGGGCGGATCGACGCGGCGCCGACCTGGACCGCTTCCCGGCCGACCGCCTCGCGCCCCGCGTCCGCCACCGCCGCGTCCAACTCCGCCACCTTGTCCTTCTCGAAGGCGGTTTCGATCCGGAACCCACCGCGACCCAGCTCTTCCGGCGAGATCCCGGTGCGCCTGTGGAAGTCCTTGTTCGCCACGTCGACCAGATAACCGATCTGCCCGGACAGCGCGTTGGCCCGCGTGGGGAGCAGCGGCTCGGGGAACCTGGTGTACTGGTCGCGTTCGGCGGCGGACATCAACCCCAGGTCCCGCTGCCGGTCGAGGACGTAGCGCCAACGCCGCTCCGCCCGCTCCCGGTGCGCCGGGCCGCGCGCGGGGTCGAACAGGCTTCCGTTCTTGAGGAGCACCGCCAGGAAGGCGGACTGGCTCGGATCGAGGTGCAGCGCACCCCTCCCGTAGTAGGCGTGCGCGGCAGCCTGCACGCCGTACGCGTCGCGACCGAACCAGCTGGTGTTGAGGTACCCCTCCAGCACGTCCTGCTTCGACACCGTCCGCGTGAGCTTCACCGACAGGCACAACTCCCGCAACTTGCGCGTCATCGTCTGGTCCTGGCTGAGGAAGGTGTTCTTCACGTACTGCTGGGTGATGGTCGATCCGCCCTGGACCTCTTCGCCGCTCGCCATCTTCGTCACCGCGCGCAGCACCCCGCTCGCCGACACCCCGGGGTCGGAGTAGAACGACGCGTTCTCAGTGGCGATCACCGCGTTCTGGAGGCCGCGCGGAATCTGCGCCAGGGGCAGGCTCTCCCGGTTGACGGAACCGACGCTGACCAGGTGACTGCCGTCCGACCAGTAGTAGGTGTTGGCCTCGGCGCGCGCGAACTCGTGCGGCGAGGGGACGCGTACGGTGACGTACACGTAGGCCACCACGCAGACGAGCGCCGTGCAGACCAGGAAGGTCAGCGCCAGGAGCTGACGCCAGGAGGGCAACCAGCGACGCGGCCCGGTCCGCCCCGCGCGGGGGTAGTCCAGGCGTCGTCGGCGTGGTTTCGCTGACCGAGTCACAGGGTCTCCCGTCGGGTGAACGTCCTTCGCCACCTCCATACGGCCGGGGTGCGCGCGCCGTTCATCACCCCTGTGCGTGATCCCGGACTCCGGCGATCCGCGGAGCCCGGGTCCGCGGACGCGCCGGCGGCGGGGTGACGTCCGCCGAGCCGGAGGCCGGAGGGCGGACGTCGTACCGGCGGCTGCCTGTGGCTATCCTTGCGCCGCACACACCATGATCATTGGACGCGGCTCCCGGGGCAGGGTTCGCGTCCCCGGCCGGTCTCCGCAGGGGGAACGGCGGAAGGAGACCTCGGACTTGTCCCCGCGCCGCAGCAGGCGTACCCGAAGAGGCGTACCCGAGCACCCCCTTGTCGTCGAACCCCTACGGGCGGGTTCCCCACCGCGCTCGCCGGCCGAGCAGAGCCTCGCCGATGAGGTGTCCAGGCGGGTCGCCGCCCTGTACCGGCCCCCGGCGGCCCGCTCCGAAGAGCAGCGCCGCAAGGCGCCGCGTGGCCCGCCGGAGGAGCAGCGGCCCCCCTGCCTGCCGGGGGGTGGGCAACCGGTCGCCGCCCCCTCCCCGTACGACCCGCACGGCGGACTGCGCGCCCTGCTGAGGGACCGGAAGGCGGACAGTCAACAGCGGTTGGCTCGTGCCGCGTTCCTGCTGGTGCGGGCCGCCCGCGCGGGTACGCCGGCGCCGGCCCGGCCGAGGCGGACCGGCCGGGCCGCGGGGGGCTTCGTCCTCGCTCGTGGGAGCACGGCCGTGGACGTGACCGGGCGGCCCGACGTGCCGCCCGCGCATGCCCAGGGCGGCCTGTGGGTACCACCGCCCCTCGGTCACGTCGGCCGGGAGCCGGGCGCCCCGTGGGCGCTGCACGTGGTGGACTTCGCCTTGGCGCAGGTGGGCAAGCCGTCGGTGCGTGGTGCCCGGGGGCCCGTGGCCTACGACGGGGTGGGGCTCGCCCGGGCGGCCTGGGCGCTGGCCGGAGTCGAACTGCCCACGGCGATGGAGGCGTTGATCCGGTACGGGACCCCGTTGGACCCACTGGACCTCCCCGGTCTGCGGCCGGGGGACCTGCTCTTCTTCCACGGGGACCGTCAACGGGTGGGGGTCTGGACGGGCGGGGGCACGGTGGTCCATGTGGCGGGGGGCGGGGACCCGGTCAGGGAGGACGGCCTCGGGGGGCTCAACCCGGGGTACGCGCGCAGCGTGCGCTAGGAGCCGGTGCCGGCCGGCGGGAGGGCCGGCCGACACCGGTAGCAGGGCTCCGCCCGGCGCCAAGCCGAACCAGGCGCCGGGGGGCCGCCCTGCGGGAACCGCTCTTCCCGGAGGGCGACGGCGACGGCTGTACAGGGGGAGCCGTCGCGTCGTCCGGGGAGCGGTAGTTGCGCACGGTGCCGGTCGCGTTCTCCGGGGCAAGAGAGCGCGTCCCGCTCGGTGCGACGAACTCGACTCTAGGCACGCACGGTACCCACGTCGTCGGCGGTTCTTGCCGACTGCGCGCCGCCGTCTTCGGCACCATGTGACGAACTCCCCGGACGAAGCGAACGGCCGCCGGGTCGGTCGGGCGCCGACCGCGGGCTCGGCGGCTGCACCGGGGGCGGCGCCTCGCGGTCGGTCGCCGGGCCGCCGCCCTCCCCCTGTTCGAACACGCGGGACGCCGGCCCCAGCACGAGCGGGTCGGGCCTTCCGACCACGGCCAGGTCCTTGTCCGGATAGTCGAAACGGTGCAGGACGTGCCGGATCGCTTCCAGCCGAGCGCGTTTCTTGTCGTTGCTCTTCACCACGATCCACGGTGCGTCCGCGGTATCGGTGTGGAACAGCATGAGTTCCTTCGCCTCGGTGTACGCATCCCACATGTCCAAGGACGCGAGGTCGACCGGGCTCAGTTTCCACTGTCTGATCGGGTCGTTGTGCCGGTTCTGGAACCGCTGGTGTTGTTCGGCCCGGGACACCGAGAACCAGAACTTCACCAGATGGATTCCGTCCCGCACCAGCATGCGCTCGAAGTCCGGCGTCTGGTGCATGAACTCAAGGTATTCGCGGGCGGTGCAGAAGTTCATGACCCGCTCGACTCCGGCCCGGTTGTACCAGGACCGGTCGAACAGGACGATCTCGCCGGCGCTCGGCAGGTGTGCCACGTACCGCTGGAAGTACCACTGGGTGCGCTCGCGTTCGGTCGGCTTCTCCAGGGCCACCACCCGGGCTCCTCTGGGGTTGAGGTGTTCGGTGAACCTCTTGATCGTGCCGCCCTTCCCCGCGGCGTCCCGGCCCTCGAAGACGATCACCAGTCGTTCGTCGTGCTCCTTCACCCAGCGCTGCATTTTGATCAACTCGATCTGGAGGGCGCGCTTGGCCTTCTCGTAGTCGCGGCGGCGCATCTTCCGGGTGTACGGATATCCCTCCCGCCAGGCGGGGTCGGGCGAATTCGAGCCCTGGAGTCGGAAATTCACGCGATGGCTTCCGCGTGTCTGTCGGGCGACTTGCTCGGTTCCCACGTGGGCCACCTCCGGTACCTCCATTGTCCGCGGTGACCATCGCGCCGGATCTCCCTCCACGGATAACAGACCGATAAACGACCGACCGTCGGCCGGGCGCGGCCCTTTGCCAACCGGGGTGCCCGGTTGAATTCCGGAAGAACCAGCGGGATCAGAAGGTCCGGGGGAATCGGGCCAGAGGAAAAGGACCTGATTCGGCGGGACCTTGGTCACCGGTCGGGCATCGAGGCCCGGTGTCGCGCTCCCGACGTCCGCGCGACGGGTGTCCGGAGGCCGTGGCGAGGCCGTGGCGCACCCCCTCGCCACGGCCTCCGGGAGCGCTCCCACCGTGGCGCGGGGGCCGTCGACACCCGTACCTACTTGCTGGTAGTCAATGCCTGCCCCACTCAACCACGCGCCGGGAAACCCGTGTTGGGCGACCTCCTCCGGCATGCCCGAAGGCGCTCCGGCGCGCCCACCCTAGGGAGATCCGTGAAACCGTTCCGATACGCCCGTTGGGCGATCGCGGTACTCGTCGGCGGTGCCTTGACCCTGGCCGTCGCACCTGCGGCCACGGCGGCAGACCGCCCTGCCTACGCCGCGCTGGGCGACTCGTACGCCTCCGGTGTCGGCGCGGGTTCGTACCTCAGCTCCAGTGGCGCCTGCAAGCGCAGCACCAAGGCGTATCCACAGCTGTGGGCCGCGGCCCAGGCGCCCTCGTCCTTCGCCTTCGTGGCGTGCTCCGGGGCACGGACCGACGAGGTGCTCGCCTCGCAGCTGGCCGCGCTGGGACCGGGGACCGGGCTGGTGTCGCTGAGCGTCGGCGGCAACGACGCCGGCTTCGCGGACGTCATGACCACCTGTGTCCTCCACTCGGAGGCCACCTGCGTGGCACGGGTGAACCAGGCCCGTGCGTACGTCACGTCCACCCTGCCGGGCAAGTTGGACCGCACCTACGCGGCGGTCCGTGACGAGGCGCCCTCGGCGCGTGTCGTGGTGACCGGCTATCCGCGCTTCTACCGGTTGAACGGTACGTGCGTCGTGGGTCTGAGCGAGCGGGAACGGTCGGCGATCAATGCGGCCTCCGACCACCTGAACACGGTGATCTCCGGGCGGGCCGCAGCGGCCGGCTTCCGGTTCGCCGACGTGCGGGGGGCGTTCACCGGTCATGAGATCTGTTCGGGCGACTCCTGGCTCCACAGCGTCGCCCTGCCGGTCCTCCACTCCTACCACCCCACCGCGGCGGGCCAGTCGGGCGGCTATCTGCCCGCCTTCACCGCCCAGGCGGGCTGACCCACGGGCGGTGATCGCCCGGGTGGGTGCCGAGGCGCCCACCCGGGCGATCACCCCAAGCGCCGCGAACCGGACCGCGGGGGGGCGACGCTGCGCCCACGGCCCGTACCGGACCCGGCGCAGCAGCCACTCAGAGGGTGGACTTGAACAGCAGCCTGTTCGGTGTGCCGCTCACATTGCCGCGGATCGCTTGGGGGGTGCTGTTGTCGATGAGCCAGTTGTTGACCGTGGCGGTCGGGGCGTCCCCGTTGACGGCCTTGTACAGGGCTGCCACCCCCGCGACGTGCGGCGCCGCCATCGACGTGCCGCTCATTCTGGTGGTGCCGCCGCCGAGCCGGGCGGAGACGATGTTCACGCCGGGCGCGTAGAGGTCGACGCAGCGGCCGAAGTTGCTGAACCCCGCCTTGTTGTCGTTGGCGTCCGAGGCGGCGATCGCCAGGGCACCGGGGGCGCTCGCCGGGGAGACGTCGCAAGCGTTCCGGTTGTCGTTCATCGCCGAGATCGTGGTGTGCACACCGGAACGGGCCAGCGCGGAGGCCGCGTTGTTCAGGGCGTTGGAGAACCCGCCGCCCACCGAGGCATTGGCGACGGCGGGCTTCACCGCGTTCTGCCTCACCCAGTCGAATCCGGCGATGATCGCGGAGTTGGGTCCGTTGTTCTGGCAGTTGAGCACGCGCACGCTGCGCAGCTGGACCCCCTTCGCGACGCCGAACGTCTTGCCGCCGAGGGTGCCCGCGACATGGGTGCCGTGACCGTGACAGTCCCGGCCGTTGCCGCCGAGGGCGTCGAAGGCGCTGCGGGCCCGACCGCCGAAATCGGGATGACTCGTGTCGATTCCCGAGTCGATGACGTACGCGGTGACGCCGGTGCCGTCGCTCCCGTAGGAGTACTGGTTGTTGCGTCCGCTCCGCTGGTCGATGCGGTCCAGGCCGTACGAGGGGCCGGTCTGCACCGCGGTACTGGTGACGATCTGGTCCTCCTCGATGGCAGCGACCCGCTCGTCGCCCCGCAAGGCGGTGAGCTGGCTTGACGTCAGCTGCGCAGCGAAGCCGTTGATGACCTCGTCGTACACGTACGCGGTCGTGATCGCGCTCTTCTCGGCCAGGCCGGCCGGGTCGGTCCCGGCCTTGACGGTGACGATGTACCGGCCCTTGATCTCCGTGTCGGCCGGTGCTTGCGCGACCTTCAGCGTCGGGGTCGTCTCGTCCGCCGGAGCCGCTGAGCCGATGTGCGGCACCAGTGTCAACGGAACGGCGATGCAGACGGCACCGACGGTGAGTATGCCGAGGTGGGTTCTACGCATGGGGAGGGATGCACCTTTCGTTGACCGGCCCCGTCGTGTTCCGGGCCGGGGAAGTGCGGAGCACGCTCCCGCTCGTTCCGGGGGGTGGGAACCGACCGCCGAGCGGCCGGGGCGTCCCGAGTGGCGTACGCCACCCGTTCCCGCGCCGGGTGCTGACCGTGCGGTGCCGGGGCCATGAGACGGCCCCTGTCACACCCGGGTCGGCTCGCGCATGCTCCGTTGAGGTGCCCCGGACGCCTGCTCGGCGCGTGGGATCGGGGGGCGGGACCGCCGTGTGTCGGTCTCCGCCTCCGGGGCTCGGCCACAACATACAGGCGTCAACAAGGCGTTGACGTGGCCGGAACGGGCGTGGCCGATTCCGGACGGGGTGCCCGGTGTCGACCGAACCGGAAGGCCGTAGTCAACTTCCCTGCTTCGGTCTAGGGTTCGGGCCATGGCCGTCGACGAACCCCCCGGGGGAGCCACCGCCGCGCCTGGGCACGCACCCGGGAAGGCCGGTCCCGCCCCGGAGGGCAGCACCGGTCCGCTCGTGCCGGGTGACGCCGTGGTGCGGGGCGCAACCGTGCGGGAGGCACGCTCCGGGAACATCGCCGACCGGCTCGCGATCCGGCGATCGGCCCAGCGGGCCCGACCCCAGGTCCGGTCGCCGGAGAGCGTGCTCCACGAGCTGCTGGCCGAGCAGCGGCAGCAACTCGGAGAACTGCACCGGGGATGGGAGAGCGTGCACGGCCTCCTGCGCCTCGTGCTCGACGCCCCGCGGTCCTCAGGCGAAGCGGTCGAGGCCGAGTCCTTCGCCGACCCGACCCGGTTCGGCGCACGGATGCGGGATCTGGCCGTCCTGTGCCAGAGCGAACTCCTGCGTCTGCGCCGCACGTTCGCCGCCCCCGGGGATCCGATGGAGGGTCTCGACGACGATCTGGAGATGTTGGCCCGCGGTGTCACCCTCCGGCTCCTCGTCTCGACGGGTGCCGCGCGGAGCCCGGGTGCCGCCGGCTACCTCTCGACGTTGTCCGACCACGGGGCGGAGATCAGGGTGGCCGCCACCGTGCCCCTGCAACTCGACGTCATCGACCGGAGGGTGAGCGTCTTCGCGGGGGAGCAGCCGCAGGAAGAGGGGGCGTGGGCGGAGGGAACGGTCCTGCGTAGCGCCCGACTCGCCGCGTGCTTCGCCCGGATCTTCGAGCACCAGTGGGACGTCTCCGCCGCACACGTGCGCACAGCGCCCCGCGGTGACGTGCAGGAGTGGACGCCGAGGGAACGCGAGGTGCTGGCCCTGCTCGCCGCGGGTGCCAAGGACGAGACGATCGCGCGCCGACTGGGGTGCTCCGAGCGCACGCTCCGCAGACTGCTCGCGGCCCTGGTGGACAGGCTCGGTGCGGAGAGCCGGTTCGCGGCGGGCGTACGGGCGGCCCGGCTCGGCCTGCTCGACGGTTCCTGAAGCCGACCGTGCGGACCGTGACCGGCGACGCGCCCTGAAGGCGCCTTCGAGAGGCCGGCCCGTTCGACGGGGCGAGTGGCTCATGACGTTCCGACGTCCCGTCACCCGCGGTGCGGTCATTCATGGTTTACGCCGAATTCACTGAATAAAACGGTGATGAAGAGGACTTGTCGTGATCGGTGAACGTGAGCGAGGGTTTCCCACAGCGATTCGCAGGTCCGTGATCGGTGCTGCGGGGTCGCGTTCACCCGGGAGTTCCGCATGCCGGTGGAAGCTCCCGTCCCCCCATGTTTCGGACGTACCTGTGCAGCACGGAAGGAATCGCGTGAAGATCTCACGGAAGCCGGGCGGAGCGGTGGTGGTCGCGGCCACCATCGGCGGTCTCCTCACGGCAGGCTCACTGGTCGGGGGCCCGGTGGCAGCTGCCACCGGGCCGTCGGCACCCACGTACCAACCGGAGATGGTCCGGGCCTTGGCCGACTCCCTGGGGGTCCCGGAGCGCGCGGCCGTCGAGCGGCTGGACAGGGAGGCGGAGCAGCAGCGGCGCCTCGCCGAACTGCGTGGTGACGGCGTGCGGACCCGCGGCGCCTTCTTCACCGACGACGGGACGCTCACCGTCAACGTCGCCGACCGGAAGGCCGCCGCCGCCGTGACGGAGGCCGGCCTGCACGGTCGCGTCGCCGAGCACGGCGAGCGCGAGCTGGGCGAGATCAAGGCCCGCCTCGATGCCCACGCCCAACGGCGGGCGCCTCGGGGCGTGTCCGCCTGGGAGGTGGATCTCGCTGCCGACCGGGTGACCGTACGGGTCCACGACGCCCGTACGCCCTCCGCCCGCGCGTTCCTGAAGGAGGCCGGGCGGCACGGTGGCGCCGTGCGCGTCGTCGAGGACCGGGCGGAGCTCGCGCCGCAGGCGGTGGTTGCGCCGGGAAGTCGGATGACCTTCGGCGGCTTCGTGTGCTCCGTGGGCTACGGGGCGAAGGACGGACAGGGCCGCCAGGTGCTGGTGACCGCCGGACACTGCATCGAGGGCCTGCCGGTGCTCGCTCACAACGGGGCGAGGTTCGCCCAGGCGACCCACACCCGGTTCGCCGCGGGCCGCCGCAGCGTCGACATGGGGATAGCCGTCGTCGACCCCGACGACTCCATAGGCGTCGACGTCACCACGCACGGCAGGGCCGGCTCGATCGCCGTCCGGGGAGCCACCCGGGCGCCGAGCGGAGCGGCACTGTGCAAGTCCGGCCAGACCACGGGGTGGACCTGCGGTCGGGTCGGTTCGTACCACGTGAGCGTCACCTACAGCGACCCGGGTGGCGGGCCCAACACCGTGGTGACCGGACTGGCCAGCTCGTCCGTGTGCACGCAGGGCGGTGACAGCGGCGGCGCCTACCTCTCGGGGAACCAGGCCCAGGGCATGACCTCGGGCGGTCCCGTGGGCCAGAGATGCGGTGGGCAGGTCAACGCCCGCGGGAGGTCGTACTTCCAGCCCCTCGATGACGCGCTCCGCCACTACGGGCTCACCCTCAACACCAAGTAAAGCTCCGGCGCGGTCTCCCCAAGGGCCGCGCCGGTCCCTTTTCCCATTGCTACGGGGGGAATTCCCATGACATTCCGTGGATGCCGGGACGACACCGGGACGTCAGCACGTGAGCGGCGTTCGTCGCGTCCACCGGGACGCGGCGCCGTCTCGCGCCGGCCGTGCCACCCTGCTCCCGGACGTACGCGTGGCACCGTACGGGAAGCGCGTTCGGATGGAAGCGGACCTGGAGCAGGTAGGCGTGCAGATTGGTGCGCACCCAGCGTTCGTGGTGGTCCGAGGTCACACCGGAAGGGCTCACCTCCATCCGGTAGTTGACGACGGTCGTGCCGAGCTTGGGCAGCGCGTGACCGAACCGGACCTCGATCACCAGGGTGCGTGACTCCCGTAGGTACTGGACGTCTCCCAGCAAGCCCGACATCACCTCGATGTTCCGGGGTTCCGCTTCGAAGTCGTCGAACCGAT
The DNA here is from genome assembly GCF_042724695.1 of Streptomyces sp. NPDC127068. Classification (NCBI taxonomy): domain Bacteria; kingdom Bacillati; phylum Actinomycetota; class Actinomycetes; order Kitasatosporales; family Streptomycetaceae; genus Streptomyces; species Streptomyces sp. NPDC127068. Next base: position 111,484 of record NZ_JBHXEN010000002.1, read on the forward strand.
GGATGAACAGGGCGCGATCGGCGCCGTGCCGGGTGGCCCGGAGCACATTGGTGGACGACATGCCGCTCATGGTCGCGCCCTCGCCGACGGTCAGGGTGTCGTGGATGAGGACGGACTGCACGTCGGGATCGAGCCCATGAGGATCGCCCGCCAGCGCCCTGACCGCGGTGGAGTCCTTCAGCGCGGGGTGGGTGAAGGGTGGTTGCGGCGAACGGGCCAACCGGCCGCGAGGCCGGCGAGGGCCGAGCCGGGACCGCAGTGCGGACGTCGGGAGGTCCAACAGGACCTCCAACGCCTCCAACGCGCGCATCGAGTGCGGGCGTTCGGGTCGGCTGAGTCCTCGCTGCCAACTGCTCAGCGAGGCCGGACTGACCCGAACCCCCTGTCCCCTCAGTCGTTCGCTCACCCGCTCCAGGGAGAGACCGCTACGGGCCAGGGCTTCCCGTAGGGCCGAGGAGAAGGCGTCGTCGTGACCGTGCCGCGGCCCGCCCCTCGACCCGCGCTTCGACGTCCGTCCGCTGCCGCGGTCCTGGGCTCTTCCTGACATTGACCCTCCTGGTGCTGGCCGCGGGCCCTCCCACGGGGCGGGATCGACGGGCGCTGAGACGGCGCGGGCGGTTCGCCCGTGTAGTCGGTGACCCTGCTGGGCGAGCGGGATAACAGGAGGTCAGCGGTGACATAGCTCATAGCGGCTCCGCTGGTCCGGTCCGTCGCGACCGGGTGCCGCATCCGTATGCACCAGTGGACGCCGAGCGTTCGCGCACCAGGAGCACGGGAAGCGGTCGGCCGCGGGTGGACGGGAGCGCTGATGAACGAACACGGAACGGCGCGCGGGCTGCTCAGCCGGCCGCCGGGGGAGGACAGGACAGCTGATGGAGAACGGGGAGACGGATCTGATATCCGCTGCACGAGACGGCGATCCGGTGGCCAGGGAAGCGCTGGCCGTGCGGTACCTACCCCTCCTCTACAACGTGGTGGGACGAGCCTTGAACGGCCACGCCGACGTCGACGACGTGGTGCAGGAGACCATGCTCCGGGCGTTCGAGGGGCTGCCCGAACTCCGTGACCCGGACCGCTTCCGCTCCTGGATCGTCGCCATCGCCCTCAACCGGGTACGTGACCGGTGGGCCTCGGTCCGTCGCCTGCCCGACGCGCCGTTCGCACCGACCGAGACCCCCGCCCCTGACTTCGTCGACCTGATGATCTGGCGACTGCGCCTGTCCGGCGAGCGCAAGGAGGTCGCCGTGGCGACCCGCTGGCTGGGTCCCGCCGACCGTGAGGTCCTGTCCCTGTGGTGGCTGGAGGCGGTCGGCGAACTCACCCGCTCCGACGTCTCCACGGCCCTGGGCCTCTCCCGGCAGCACACCGCCGTCCGCGTCCAGCGGGTCAAGGGCCGTCTCACCGTGGCGCGTTCCGTGGTCCGGGCCCTCGCGGAGCGGCCCGGATGCCCGGGGCTGGCCTTGCTCACCGACGGCTGGGACGGCGGGTCGGCCCCGGTCTGGCGCCACCGCCTCGGCCGGCACGTCCTCGGCTGCCCGCAATGCGGTCGCCACACGGGGGACTTCATGCCGCTGGAGGGACTGCTCGCCGGCCTCGGCCCGCTCGACCTCCCTGCCGAGGCGTCCGACCGCACCTCGTCGACGTCCGCGCAGGCCGGGACGGGTCCGACCCACCCGGACGCGTCGTCCTACGGCGGCGTCCCCTCACGGAAACCGAGCGCCGGGCGGGGCCGCTACACCGCCCTGGGCGTGTGGCCGACGGTGGGGCTGGCCGCCACCGGCGCCCTGGCGGCCTCCGTGCTGAGCTTACTCGTGGTACCCGCCGACCCCACCTCCGACGGCCTCGCTCGTCCCTGGTCGGGCCGGGTGACCCCCGTCATCGAGGGCCCACCACCGCCCGATGCCCTCGCGGACCCCTCCTTCTCGGAGCCCGGAATGGGGCGGCCTTCACGCGCCGACCGGACCGCCCAGCGGGAGGCACCGGGCAGGGTGGGGCCCTCGCGTTCCGGACCGCCCTCCACCGGGTCGAGCAACTGCGCCCGGCGGCACGGCCACACCCCCGGTGACGGGGCGCGGACCTCCCCGCCCCACCGGACCGCCCGGGAGCCCAGGGCCGCCCCCGTCCCGCCCCCCGGCTCCCCGAGGCCGGGGCCCGGGCCGGGCGTCAGCACCGTCGCCCCCACCCCGCCCCGGCGGCAGCAGGCCGCCGGAACACCCGGTGTCCGGGCGACCTGCGCCCACCCTCGCCACGGGGCCGACGAGGCAGAACGGCAGCGGTGAACTCCGGGCGGCGCTCACCGTCCCGCGCACTGCCGAGCCCCCGCCCCCCCCATGCGGAAACGATTCCCCTGCCGATGGGCAGGAAGCTCTGGGAGAACCACACATGCACAACGGCGGATTAGGTGCCGACCGGACCACCAGCCCGGTTCCGAGATGCCTTCCCCCACCCTCCGGTGACGCCGATCTGCTCGCACGCATGCGGGCCGGTGACTACTCCGGCTACGAAGAGCTGTACCGACGCCATGTGGCGGCCCTGACCCGTTACGCACGGACCTGCTGTCGCGATGTGCACACCGCGGACGACCTCGCGGCCGAGGTCTTCGTGCGCCTGCTCCAAGTCGTGCGCAGGGGCGCCGGGCCCGAACACGCGGTACGGGCGTATCTGTGGACGACGGTCCGTCGGGTGGCCGCGGAGTGGACGAGAGCCGCACAGAAGGAACACTTGGTCGCCGATTTCGCGGTTTTCGTCGAGCAGGCACCCTCGAAGTCGGCGGCCGTGCGGGGAGGGGGCGTCGCCCCGGGCGCGGACGTCCTCGCCTTACGGGAGGTCGAGCGGTCCACGGCCGCACGTGCCTTCCGCAGTCTCTCCGAGCGCTGGCAGACCGTGCTCTGGTACACCGAGGTCGAGGGCGAGCGCCCCCAGGACGTGGCACCCCGGTTGGGGCTGAACGCCAACGCCACCCGGGTGCTGGCCAGCCGCGCCCGGGAGGGCCTGCGGCAGGCGTACGTCCAAGAGCACGTCAGCGCCGCGCGCATCAGCAGCGGACGGTGCGCCCCACACGCCGCCAGGCTGGGCAGATGGACCCGCGGCCTGCTGCGCATCGGATCCGAGCGCCGGCTGAGCCGCCACCTGGCCAGGTGCGGCCCGTGCCGCTCGGCGGCGAGCCAGATCGAGGAGTTGGCGAGCGACGTACCCGGGCCCATATCCCCGCCGGTCGGAGGCCGCGGGCCGTTCCTGACCGCGGCTCCGACCGCCGGCTGCTCGGCGCGTCCGGCCAGTCGTCCGCCCACGCGGGCCAGGACGGACCTCTCGGCCCGCAGCGGCCGGTCCTCCCGCAGGTCCGGGGCCTGGAACAGCCGATACCTGCCGCGGACGTCCGGCCAGCGCAGCGGCTCGGGTTCCCCGCTGCCCACCCGGGGGAGGCGCACCAGGCGCCACGGCGGCACACGGGATGGATCCGGAGAAACCTTTATCGATAGATGTATGGGTTTTGGGTGTTAAAGTCCCGATTTAGGTACGGTGGTGGTCGTGGGTGGCTAGGCGCGCACGGGGCGTAGAGGGGCAGTGGCCGGGGCTCGGTCGAGAAGGAGCGTCGCAGCCTGGGTGCCCGCGGCTGCTCAGCCGAGTGCGGAGTGTCGCTCCACCCGGGTGTCGCGTGTGCGTGGAACCTTTTACTATGGAAGTTTGAGGACATGGGTTTCGCTGTACTGTCGAGACCTGACGCGGGTGCCACGGGAGTCAAGGAGCGGGCGTGCAGCCTTTCACCGGCCAGTCATCGGTCCTGAACGCCGTGTTCGCGCCGCTCCGGGACGCCGGGCGCGCCGATACGGTGGTGCGGCGGATCGCGGAGGCGGTGACGATCGGGCTGGTCGCCGAGGGGGAGCAACTGCCGAGCGAGAGCGATCTCGCTCTCCAACTCGGAGTGGCCAACGGCACGGTCCGCGAAGCGCTGGCGATCCTACGGGAGCAAGGCCTCATCGAGACCCGCCGCGGGCGCAACGGCGGCAGTTTCGTTCGCGCACCCTCCCAGGGCCTCGCACGCGTCCACCGCGATCGCCTCAAGGAGTTCGGCGTCGCGGACCTGCGGGACCTCGGGGACGAGTGCCTTGCCGTCTCCGGTGCCGCGGCCCGCTTCGCGGCCGAACGTGCTCCTGCCGACATCCGAGAGCGTCTGGACCCCCTCGTGGCGGCCCTACGGACCGCCGGCACGCCCGCCGAACGCCGCAAGGCGGACGCTCGGTTCCATATCGAGGTGGCGGTCGCCTCCCAGTCCGTGCGGCTGACCCGACGGGAAGTCGCGCTCCAGGCCGAGGTCGGGCCGTTGCTGTGGCTGCCGGGCGACGAAGCTGCGGACGCCGATGCCCACGCTGACGACCACCACGCCGTCCTGGTCGCGATCATGGCCGGTGACGCCGCCTCCGCACGCAGGCTGGCCGAGGCCCACGCGGTGGCGGTGGCCCACCACCTCGTACGGGCGCACGTACGCCTGTCCGGCGACTGACCGACGCCTTCCCCGCCCCGCCCATCCGGGTCACCGGGCGAGGGGGGAACAGGGGTCCCCGACCGGTCCGCTACGCCGGCCGCGGCGTGCGAGATCGGCCAGCGCCGTGTGCGCGTCGAAGAGCGCCTGCTGTTCGGCCGTCCGCTCCGCGTTGTCCTCAGGGTGCCAGCGCACGGCGAGAACCGGGGTCGAGACGTGCTCCAACGCCTGGATCACTCCGGTGCGCCCGCGCCCGGTCGTCCGTAGTCCGGCGCCCAGCCGCTCGACCGCGGGGGCGGGATGGTCGGCCACCGCGAGCGAGGTGCGCCCGGTGATCCGGGCGATCCGACAGCCGGTCTGCAACTCGACCTCCTCCATGATCGAGCCCCGCCGCCCGCCGTGTGCCGCGCAGGACGTCAGGCTGCCCCCGAGCGCCACGTTCAACGCCTGCATGCCGCGGCAGGCTGCCAGCAGCGGCATGCCCTGGCGCACCGCCAGCCGGGCCAAGGCCATGTCGAAGAGGTCCTGAAGCCGGTCCTCGGGCTCCGTGGCCCCGCTGCGCTCACCCCGTCCGAGTCGTAGGTCCGCCCCGCCGGGCAGGACGAGGCCGTCGAACCGGGCCAGGAGCGAGCCCAGCGGTGGGGCCGCCGGCATCAGCACCACCGGATCGCCACCGGCGCGCAGCACCGCCTCCAGCACGGCGGACGGTGCGGCGACGGCGCCATGCCGAAAGTCCCGCATCCGTACGCGGGCCGTTCCCGCCACGGCGATCAGCGGGCGCATCGGGGTTCGGTCCGGTCGTACACGAGCTACCTCCCGGAGTGGGCTGCTGGACGAGTCGTATTACCATAACCTTTGGTTTCGCATCTCAACAAGCGTGGATTGACCCGAGCGCCGACCCGGCTCGACAACCTCCCGCCCCGTGGGGTCAGCGGTCCGCCCCGGGCTCCGTCCGTGACGGCTCGGCCGCGGCCGTACGAGGAGCCGGGCGGTGCCGGCGGAGGGCATGCTTCCCGTTTCGTCGACGGGTGGTGGGGGAGAGGGCCTTCCTGTCCTTTCGCTCGGTGAACAAGCCTTATCGAGGGGGTATTTCACCGGCTCCGGACCGGGGGCGACAAAGCCCGGGGCGGCAGTTATTGTGCGCTGCACATCAAGAAGGTCCGGGTGGAATGCCGTTCGGTTCGCTCCGAGGGTCGTGCGACCCGGTAAGCACCACCGCACCACGGAAGGTCTGTCTCGATGCCCGATCCCAGTTCGCCGGCCGCGGAACGCAAGCCGCACACGGACCTGCCCGACGCCCGGCTCGTGAGGCTCCTGCGCGCGAGCGCCGCGGTTGCCTACCCGGCCTCGTTCGAGCTGCGACGGCGGCACCACTCCGCGACGTTCGCCTACGCTCAGGTGTGCGCGGTCGACGACGGGGCCGCCCGGAGGATGGCCGCGCAGGCGTTCGCGCAGGCCGTCCGGCAGGCCAAAGGGGGCCGTCGACTCCCAGGTTCCTGGCGGCACCACACCCTGCTCCTGGTGCACGAGGTGGCTGCGCAATGGGCCGGGGGTGGCCTGCGTACGGACGTGCGTGCGGATCTGTTGAACTCCTTGTCCGCACCGCGGGACGACCGTCCGCAACACGAGGCCCTCCTCCGGCCCGCCTACGACGCACTGCCGTTGGGGATGCGCGAGGCCGTGTGGTACGGCGCGGCCGAACGGCTCGATCCGGCGGAGTGCGTCAGGTTCACCGGATTGCACGCGAAGGACCTGGTCCAGCAACGGGACGCCGGAATGCGTCGACTGGCACGCGCCTTCGCACAGAACCACATCGAGGCCCACGGCACGGCCAAATGCCGCGGATACCGACGGCTGATCGAAGAGGGCGCCCTACGCCGACCTCCCCACGTCGCCACCGGGTTGTACCACCACATCAAGGACTGCACCGGCTGCCTGTCCGCGTACAACCGGTTGCACCAGCTGTGGCGCTCCCCCGAGGCGTTCCTGCCGGAGGCGCTGCTGCCCTGGGCCGGAGCGAGCTACGCCGCGGCCGTGGCCGCGCGCACCCATCCCGGCCCCGCCGCGGGGCGCCGCACCGCGGACGGAACGGGCGCCCCGCCCGAGCCGCCGAAGAGGCATCGGCGCCCATCCGCGTCGAAGGGAGTCTGCGCGGTTCCCGCGCTGGCGCTACGCGGCCGGGTCGCCCGCCGCAGGGCCGTCGCCCCCGCCCGCGGTGCGGGCGGCGCCTGCCCGCCTTCGGAGAGCCGCGCGTGCGGCTCCCACGTCGGAGGATCCGCCCCGGCCGTGACCCGAACCGGCGCCGGGCGCGCCGCCCCGAGCCGTCTGCCGTGGGGCGCCTGGGGGGTGACGACCGTCGCCGTCCTCGCGCTCCCCCTGGTGTGGGCGCTGTCGCTCACAGCGGACGGAACGCTGAGGAGTGCTGTTGACCCCCCGCCCCGTACGGGGGAACCGGCCTCGGGTGGGCCGCCGGACGGGTCACGCGCACTCGCGCCCGAGCGAACCGGACGGCTGGTTCACGTGTCGACGGGGCTATGTCTGGACGTCGCGACGGCCGCGAGTGGCGCGAAGGTCGCGGACGGCGAGGACGCCGTGGCGCGGGCGGCCGCAGGTCAGGCGGGCGTGGCGCGCGATTGTGACGACTCGAAGAACCAGGTCTGGCGGCTGTCGACCACGCCCGGGGTGATCCGCGCCGAGGAGGCCGACCTCTGTCTCGACAGCCGTGAACGCACCCGGGACGGTGCGGGCTTGACGCCGTGCGATGACGGCACCCCCCACTTCGGCTACGTCCTCGGCCGCGACGGACTCCTGCGTTCCGCTGCCGTACCCGGATACGTGCTGGTGCCGGACGGTCTGCGTGCCGACACGCCCTTGACCCTCGTCCCGGAGGCCGGGGCCGGGGGCGGGACGCCACGTGCTCCGTTCGGTCCGGGCGGGCTGGCATGGGAGCTGAGGCAGGCGAACCCGGACGTTTTGGCGGACTGACGGAATAGGCGTTTCCCTGTGGTGTTCGCCGTCGAGCGGCTCTGTTTCCCCTACGGGGCGCCGATCGTCAGGGCTCTCGGAATTCCTCTCACCGACCCGCTGAGCTGTTATCCCCCTTGCCGGCCGAACACGTCGGCAATTCCCCGTAGGTGATCCCACGTCAGTTCTTCGCGCACAGAAAGTCCTCTCGGAAGGCCCTGTGCGCCGACTCCGGGATGCGCGTGGCGAAGGGAGCGGAGCACATCGTCGGCGATCCCTCCGCTCCGGTGCGCGGAGCCGTGCTGACGGGGCGGGCCGGCGGGTGCGCCGCAGGGAGGAGCCGGGGACGTTAAGATGTGACATTGAAGGTCATAGAATAGAGGTGTGATGCTACCCTCCGTTGCAGTTGTCACGGGACCCCCGGCGCCCGCCTCCCGGGCCCACCACCGAGGCCCCCGGGCGAGGAGGCCGTGATGCCGGACGGTCGATCTCGAACTCCCTCCATGGACCTCGTTCCCTCGTGGACCGAGGCTCGGGCGGACGGCTCGGTGCTCCGCAGCCCGTTCCCGCGACCGCACGACCGCCTGGTCGCCCCCCGACCGGCCGCCGTGGAGGGCGCCCGTGTCCGGTGACCCGGCCCTCGAACTCGTCCGGTGTGCAGCCGCGGTGGGCGCCGCGATCGACGCCGTACTCGATCCGTTGGCCGCCCTCGGCCGCACCGCGGCGCGCCACCTGCCCGCACCCGGACGGCGCTCGTCGACCGCGGACGACCTGGCGTTCCTGCGGCCCTCGATCCACGCACTGCTCCGCGAGGGGCCGGCCGGTCTGCATGGTGCGGGGGTGGTGGCCCAACCGTCCCACCCGGCCGACGCCGCGATCCACCTGGAGTGGTGGGAACGGGAAGGCGGGCTGCTCCGGCCCCGGCCCTCGAACCTCGACCTCCATGACGAGCGGTTCTCCGACCACCCGCGGTCACCCTGGTTCACCGTTCCGCGGGACGAGGGCCGCGGAGTGATCGACGGCCCGTACGTGGACCTGCACGGCGACGGGCTGTACGTCATGACGTTCGTGCTCCCGGTCGACGTGGACGGGGCCTTCGCCGGGGTCGTGGCCGGGGACGTCGCGGTGAACACCTTCGCTCGGCCGATCGTCCCCGTCCTGCGCCGGCTCGGCGGCGCCGCGGTGGTCACCGCGGAGGGGCGGGTGGTGGTGGCGACCACCCCGGAGTGGGCGGTGGGTGCGCTGGTGGGGGACACCCCGCCGCCCGGCTCGCACATGGAACGGATCGCTGTGTCCACGCCGGTGGCGCAGTGGCGCGTGCTGCGGTCGGTGCGGGACGTCTGAGCGTCGGCGGGGGACGGTCGGGTTCGGTGCCGGCTTCGTCGGGATGGATGTCGAACGGGTCTACGACCGGGTGCGGCCGCGGTCCCTCGCGCGTTCCACGAGGTCGTTGAACAGCGCTTGTTCCTCCACGGCCAGGTCGGCATTGTCCTCCGGACGCCACTGCACGGCCAGGAGGTGGGCGCTGTGGTGCTCCAGGGCTTCGATCACGCCGTCCGCGGCGCGCCCCGCGATCGAGAGGCCGCAGCCCAGTCGGTCCACCGCCTGGTGGTGGCGGGAGGACACGACCGCCTCCTCCCTGCCCATGGCGAGTGCGACCCGACTGCCCGGCTTGAGGCGCACCCGGTGGAAGCCCTGCTGGTGCGGCACCTTGCCGTGGGTGAGTTCCCTGATCAACGTGCCTCCCAGGGCGACGTTCACCACGTGCATCCCGCGGCAGACGGCCAGCAGCGGAAGGTCCTGCGCGACTGCGTGGCGGGCAACGGCGAGTTCGAAGACGTCCTGCGCGGGTTCGGCGCGCGACCAGGTGGCAGAGGACTCGACGGAGTGCCCCGGTGCGCAGGCCGCCCCCTGCGCGGGCAGCGGGCGGCGGGGGGTCGTCGCGTAGTGCCGGGGGTCGACGTCGCCGCCGTCCGGGAGTAGTACGGCGTCGAACCGGGCGAGCAGGGGCTCGACCGGGTGGCCGGACGGATACAGCACTACCGGATCTCCGCCGGCCCTGAAGACGGCGTCCAGCACTTTCTCGGCAGCTGCGACACCATGCGCCCGCAGGCCACGGACGTGCGTCGACGGCATGCCCGTGACGGCTACGAGGGGGCGCACCGGGATCCCTCGGCTTCCGTCTCGGAGGTGGGTCGGCGGGTCGGCCCGGGTGGCTGTTGCCCGCTCGTGCTCCCCGGTCGTAGGCCGGTGTCCGGCCGCGGGATTGCGTTGAGCCGATTCACGCCGTGACCTCCTCGCAGTAGGTTCCCGTCCGCGGTGTCAGCGACGGACCCTCGTGAAATATAACATCCAATCTTGATGGATTAGATGCGAGGGGGTGGGGACTGCGGCGTGTCGGGTCGCCCTCGGCCGGCGTGGTGGACGCGGCTGCGGCCGCGCCCACCGTTGTCAGCGGCGGCGCCCCGGCGTGAGTACGGTCGTTGGTGCACGGTGCCGACGGGGCGTCGACCCGGTCAACCCGCGAAGCGCGCCATCCACGCCTCGACCTCGTCCGCCGAGCGCGGCAGCCCCCCCGACAGGTTCTGGTGCCCGTCCTCGGTGACGAGCAGATCGTCCTCGATCCGGACGCCGATGCCGCGCCACTCCTCGGGCACGGTGAGGTCGTCCGGCTGGAAGTACAGGCCGGGCTCCACGGTGAGCACCATGCCCGGCTCCAGCACCCCGTCGACGTACTCCTCGTTCCGGGCCCGTGCGCAGTCGTGGACGTCCAGACCGAGCATGTGACCGGTGCCGGCCATGGTGAAGCGGCGCTGGAGCCCCAGGGCGTACGCACGATCGGCCGGGCCCTCGATGAAGCCCCACTCGACCAGCCTGTCCGCCAGGTGGCGCTGGGCCGCCTCGTGGAAGTCGCGGTACGCGGCGCCCGGCTGCACGGCGGCCATGCCCGCCTCCTGGGCTTCGTGCACGGCGTCGTAGACCTTGCGTTGCAGGGGCGTGAAGGTCCCGCTGATCGGCAGCGTACGGGTGACGTCGGCGGTGTAGAGGGTGTGCGTCTCCACGCCGGCGTCGAGCAGGAGCAGGTCCCCGGGGCGCACCGGGCCGTCGTTGTCGGTCCAGTGCATGATCGTGGCGTGCTCGCCCGCGGCGCAGATCGAGCCGTAGCCGACGGAGTTTCCTTCGAGGCGTGCGCGGCGGAAGAACGTGCCCTCGATCCACCGCTCGGACGAGGCGACCGCCCGGGAGAGTTCGCCGATCACATCGGTGAAGCCGCGCACGGTGGAGTCCACGGCCTTGCGGAGCTCGGCGATCTCCCAGTCGTCCTTGACGAGGCGGAGGTCGCTGAGCGCCCCTTCCAGTTCGGCGTCGCGCTCCCCGTCGGTGCTGACCGCGGCCTCCAGGTCCGGGGCGATGCCACGGACGATCCGGGTCGGCGCACCGGAGTCGGAGGCCGAGGCCAGGTCACGGACGGCCGTGCGGACGTCGCGACAGGGCAGTCCGAGCACGAGTTGCGCTTCGGCGAGGGAGCGGCGCCGGCCCATCCACAGTTCCGCCGTGGGACCGGTCCAGAACTCGTCGTCGTCCCTGCTGTCCCGCGGCAGCTGGTAGCAGTAGGCGTCGTGGCCGCCGTCCGCACGGGGTTCGAGGACGAGCGCGCCGTCCCGGGCCTGGTCCCCGGTCATGTGCACGTAGCCCGAGTACGGCCGGAAGGGGTAGCTGTCGTCGTTCGAGCGGACCTTCAGGCCGCCCGAGGGGATCACCAGGCGCTCGCCGGGGAAGCGCGCGGAGAGTGCGGCGCGGCGGCGGGCCGCGTACGGAGCCTGCTCGGCGAGCCGCAGGTCGTGCCGTTCGGTGTCCGCCCACCCCGTCCGCATCAGTGCGGACAGCTCCTCGGAGATCCCTGAGTAGAGACCGTTCTTCCGGCCCTTCGTCATGTCGTACCCCTTCACCCGGGTGGATGCGCCACCGCCGACCCTCGGCGGGCTTCGGACGCTATCCGGCTCCGCATCCGTGTGGTGCCGGAGAGTGCCACTGGCACGGATCGGCCAGAGTCCGCCCCGGGCGGTCGACAATGAGGGCATGACGAACGCGAGACTCGGCGAGGCCCTCCGTGTGCTGGGGCTCGACGACACGGCGACCCGGGTCTATCTGACGCTCCTCGAACGGGCCCCCGCCCCGCTGGACACGGTCGCCGCCGCGGCCGGTGTGAGCGGTGCGGAGCTGGCCACGGCGTACGGGGTGCTGGTCGAGGCAGGTCTGGCCAGTGCCGCCGAGGAGGGCGGGGAGACGGTCGCCCCGGTTCCGCCCGCCGCCGGTCTGGAGGTGCTCGCCCGGCACCGGGCGGCCGAGGTCGAGGAGTCGCGCATCGCCGTCTCCGGCGCGTTCGAGTCCTTCCGGCGGCAGCGGCTCGCCGCGTACAACGACCACCTCGTCGAGGTCGTCACCGGCGAGGCCATCGGTCCCCGGATCCGGCAGGCGTGGGCGAGCGCCCGCGAGCAGATCCGGCAGTTCGAGTCCCCGCCGTACTTCCCCCTGGCGGCTGCCACGCACGACGCCCTGGCCACGCTCGCCCGCGGGGTGACGCAGCGCGTCGTCTACTCGCGGGAGTCGCTGGAGCACCCGGGGCGTCTGGAGGAAGTGATCGAACCGTGCGTCAAGGCCGGCGAGCAGGCCCGGGTACTGCCGTCGGTGCCGGTCAAGCTCGTGATCATCGATGAGGCGTACGCCCTGGTCTCGTTGTCGATCAAGGAGGCCGATGTGCACAACACCATGCTGGTGGTGCAGCCGTGCGGCTTGCTCTCCGCGCTGATGGCCCTGTTCGAGCTGTCCTGGCAGAACGCCCTGCCGTTCCGGGGCCGCGCCACCCTGCCGGGCGGCCTGCCACCCGCCGACCGTCGCCTGCTGTGGCTCCTCGCGGCCGGCGCGGGCGACGACGTCATCGCCCGCGAGCTGGGGATCAGCCGCCGCACCCTGTTCCGCCGGCTCCAGGTCCTGATGGCCCGCTTGGGCGCCGCGAACCGCTTCCAGATGGCCTTGCAGGCACAGCGCAGCGGATGGTTGTGAGCACGGCCCGCCCCGGGCCGTGCGCCGCCGTCAGTAGAGGCCCTCGGGCGCGGTGGACGTGATCTGTAGGGGGCGGACGTTGGCGACCCCGTCCGAGGGCCATCCGTCGCCGGTGTCGAAGCGCAGGGCCTGGTCGCGTTCGAGGACGTTGGGCAGCAGCAGGTCCTCGTGCAGGACGGTCAGCCGGACCTGACCGGTGGCCCCGTACGCCACCGGGGTCGACCAGTCGGCCTTGTCCACGACGGCCATCGTGACCTGGGGGTAGTTGGGGGCGTACGGAAGGATCTCGCCGTCCTGCACGGGAGGGAGACCGGCGGCGTTCCCGAAGGTGTTGCCGTAGCTGCGACCGCAGATCCCGCCGTCCAGCGCGGCGGTGAAGTCGCGGTACATGTCCGGGCTGATCTGGGTGCCGCTCAGGCGCACCCCGTCGAGGGCGGCGACCAGGTCGGGGTGTCGGCGCATCAGGACCTGGAGGACGGCGGGGGTGGTGTTGACGTAGTGGATCCGCTGCTGGCGCAGGACGTCGGCGATCTGCTCGACGAGGTGGGCACTGTACTCGGAGGCTTCGGCGAGCCGCCGCTCCCGGATGAGCCGTTTGACCCAGCGCGGGTCCATGTCGACGGCGTAGACGAGGCCGTCGTGCAGTTCCCCGGCCTCCTGGGTGCCGTTGCCGATCAGATGGGGGCCGGTCGGAGTGGCTTGCAGCCAGGTGCGCCCGGCCTCGAAGCCCTCCGTGACGAACGACCAACGCCGCCAGGCGCCCCGGTGCAGCAGCATCTCGGGCGTGTAGAAGACGCGGCAGGGCGTGCCGGTGGTGCCGCCGCTGTCCCAGATCCGGCCGGTGAGCGGACGGGGCACGGCCAGCGGGACCAGGTCCGCGGGGTCCTGCGAGCGCAGCACGTCGAGCGGGAAGGTCCCGAGTTCGGTCAGCTGGTCGTAGCGGGTGATGTCACGTGGCTCGAAGGGCAGTTCGGCCGCGCGGCGCAGCCAGTAGGGGGAGCCGGTCGCCGGGTCGAAGTGGCGGCGCACCACCCGACGGGTCCAGGCGTCGAGGTCGGTGGCGAGGCCCTGCGCGATGAGGTCGTCGCAGGCGGTCGCGCTGCTGGTGGCGCTCGGGGCGGCGCCGGGGCCGGTGCTCGGGGTGGCGAGGTCGGCGGTCATCGGGTGGCCCGGGAGGGGGCGATGTCGATGCCGAGTTCGAAGGCGGTGGTGAGGGCCAGATCGATGTGTTCGGCGCGGTCGACGTGCACGACCGGGAACGGGAAGCGCAGGATTCCGTCCGGTATGGAGCCGCCCATGATCAGGCCCAGGCGGACCCCCTCGTCCCTCATCGCCTCGTGCACGTGGACGAGGTTGATGGGATCGGTGGGGTTGCGGTGGAAGGTGTTGCGCACATCGGCCGCGGTGACCAGGACCTTGCGATCGAGGCAGGAGATCAGCGGCAGACCGGGGTCGCGGAACGGCATGTCGTCGAGATAGGGGGTCATGAAGTCGCGGAAGTGGGCGCGCAACGGGGAGTGAATGGCCATGGCCCGGCCCGGCAGCGGAACGAGCGTGCCTTCCGGCAGCTCCGCGCCGAGCGCGTCGAGGGCGGCCCGTTCACCGGAGAGCATCAGGATGCGGGTCGCACCGTCGGCGGTCGGCCCGAACTGCCCCGCGAGGTACACCCCCGGACTCCCCTCGCCCCGGAACCGGCTGATGTCGCCGCTGACCGGTGCGAAGACCAGCGCCATGCCCTGCTCCGGGGTGCCGGCGGGCTGCTCGGGCGTGCCACGGGCGTACGCGAGCATCTCGAACAGGGCCCGCCGCTCCACCGCCCCGGCGAGGGCGGCGGCGGACATGCCGCCGAGGCTCAGTCCGCCGAGGACCGCGGGGCGCAGCCCGTGGTGGGCGAGGACGTCGTGCACGGCGACGGCATGGACGGCCTCGCGGACCGTGCCGACGCTCTGGCGCACCTCGGGCGCGGTCGGCAGTTCCTCGTCCAACACCTGCCCGACGGTCAACCCCGTCCACTCGGCGACCTGGGCGTAGAGGTCCCGCACGGCCGGGTATTCACGGTAGAGGTCAACACCCCGCGGTTCGTTACCGACACCGCCGCCGAACAAAAAGCCTAACGTCATCAGCCTTACTCCTGAAACTAGTTGTCACCTGATGATTCCGGGAACGGTGCGACTTTCGCCAGGGGTGAGACCGGCCGCGCGAAACACCGTACCCAGCGGCAGTTCGGGCGGGCAAGGCCGGAACGGCTCGTTCCCGTCCCGAGCGGACGTCGGTCGGTGCGACCGTAGTCGTGCGTCAGGCCGGCCGGTTCCGAATTGCGGCGGCGTACTCCTGGCCTTCGGACGAGTGCAGGAGCGGCCTTGCGTATGAGGCGCAGGTGTTCGGCCTCCGGGGAATCGATATCGCCCGCGAGTGGGCGCGTTACACGCTGTCGCGCTTGACGTCATCGAGACGATATCGGCGGCTGGAAGGGTGGGCCTTCCCGTCGAACGGTGAGCTGTACGACGGGAAAAGGCCAATCGTGTACCGCCGTCGAACTGAGAGATATGGACCCCACTGTTCCCATCGCCGTCGTCGGGTATTCCTGCCGGCTCCCCGGAGCGGAGGACCCCACGGCCTTGTGGCGGTTGCTGTCGACCGGTGGGAACGCGGTCACCGAGGTTCCGGTCGACCGGTGGGACGTGGCGGAACTACCCGACGAACCCTGGGTCCGGGCGGCGCGCTGGGGCGGCTTCCTCGACGATCCGGGCCTGTTCGACGCCGACTTCTTCCAGGTGTCGCCGCGCGAGGCGGCGGCCATGGATCCGCAACAGCGGCTCGTGCTGGAACTCGGCTGGGAGGCGCTGGAGCACGCCGGCGTCGTGCCCGCCGCGCTCGACGGCACCGACACCGGCGTCTTCGTCGGCGCCGCCCTGGACGACTACGCGATCCTGCGGGCCCGACTGGGCGCCGCCGGCATCTCCCCGCACACGGCCGCCGGCACCCTGCGCAGCATGATCCCCAACCGGCTGTCCTACCTGCTGGGGCTCCGCGGGCCGAGCGAGGTCGTCGACACCGGACAGTCGTCCTCGTTGGTCGCCGTGCACCTGGCCGCCGAGAGCCTACGGGCGGGGGAGTGCTCCGCGGCCCTGGCCGGTGGCGTCAGCCTCAACCTCGCCCCGGAGACCGCGCTGGCCGCGGCGGCCAGCGGCGCGCTCTCGCCGACCGGGCGCGCCCACACCTTCGACGCCCGCGCCGACGGCTACGTACGCGGCGAGGGCGGCGCGCTGGTGCTGCTCAAGACCCTCGACCGGGCGCTCGCCGACGGGGACCGGGTGCGCTGCGTGATCCGGGGCAGCGCCGTCAACGCCGGTGCCGCCGCGGCCGGGCTCACCGTGCCCGACCCCCAGGTGCAGCGCGAGGTCATCGACCTCGCGCACCGGCGGGCGGGCCTCACCCCCGCAGACACCCAGTACGTCGAACTGCACGGCACCGGCACCGTGGTGGGCGACCCCGTCGAGGCCGCCGCGCTGGGCGCCACCCGTCCCCCGGGCTCGCCCCTGACGGTCGGCTCGATCAAGACCAACATCGGGCACCTGGAGGCCGCCGCGGGCATCGCCGGGCTGCTCAAGGTGGTCCTTTCGCTGGAGCACGCGGCCCTGCCCGCGAGCCTCCACTTCGAGACCGCGCACCCCGCGATCGACCTCGACCGGCTCCAGCTGCGGGTACAGCGAGACTTCACCCCCTGGCCCGCGCCCGTCGACGTGCTGCGCCGCGCCGGGGTGAGTGCCTTCGGCCTGGGCGGTACGTACGCCCATCTGGTGGTCGAGCAGGCGCCGGACCGACCCGCCCCCGCCGACCAGGGCGAGCCGGAACGGGCGGTGCTGTGGACGCTGTCGGGCCGCAGCGCCGAGGCCCTGCGGGCCCAGGCCGCCCGACTGCACGCCCATGTGTCGCAGCGGCCGACCGTGGACCCGGCCGCCGTCGGCCGCGCCCTGTTCACCGCGCGCACCGCGTTCGCCCACCGAGCGGCCGTGGCCGGCGCCGACCGGGAGACCCTGCTGCGGGGCCTCGCGGCCCTGGCCGACGACCGGACGGACCCCCTGCTCGCCGAGGGCACCACCGGCGTCGCGGGCACCACCGGCGGTCCGGTCTTCGTGTTCCCGGGGCAGGGCTCCCAGTGGGTGGGGATG
Organism: Streptomyces sp. NPDC127068; assembly: GCF_042724695.1. Lineage (NCBI taxonomy): Bacteria > Bacillati > Actinomycetota > Actinomycetes > Kitasatosporales > Streptomycetaceae > Streptomyces > Streptomyces sp. NPDC127068. The sequence goes on from NZ_JBHXEN010000002.1 coordinate 128,164, forward strand.
GCCGCACGCCTGCTGACGGAGGCTCCGGTGTTCGCCGCCGGCATCGCCGACTGCGAGCGGGCCCTGAACGCCCACGTCGACTGGTCGCTCACCGCCGTCCTCCGCGGTGAAGAGGGCAGCCCTCCACTGGAACGCGTCGACGTGGTGCAGCCGGTGCTGTTCGCGGTCATGGTGTCGCTGGCCGAACTCTGGCGCTCCTACGGTGTGGTGCCGGCGGCGGTGGTCGGCCACAGCCAGGGCGAGATAGCCGCCGCCTGTGTCGCCGGGGTCCTCCCGCTCGCGGACGCCGCGCGACTGGTCGCCCTGCGCAGCCGTGCGCTGCTGGACCTGGTGGACCACGGCGCGATGCTGTTCGTGCCGGTTTCCGCGGAACAGGTGGCACACCCGCTCCAGCCGTGGTCGGACCGTTTGTCACTCGCCGCGGTGAACGGCCCCGACTCCGTGACCATATCCGGGGACCCGGCCGCGCTGGATGAATTCGGTGCACTGTTGGCCGACCGCGGAGTCATGTCGTGGCGCATACCGGGCGTCACTTTCGCCGGTCATTCCCCGCAGGTGGAGAAACTCCGCGAGCCGTTGCGGGAAGCCTGCACGCACCTTTCGCCCGGGCGAGCGAACAGCCTCTTCTACTCGACCGTCACGGGTTCCGCGGCCGAACCGGACGAGCTGGGTGCCGACTACTGGTACCGAAATCTTCGGGAGCCCGTGCAATTCGGCGCCGCCGTTTCCGCCCTGCTCCGCGACGGGTACCGGAATTTCATCGAAGTCAGCCCGGATCCCCTGCTCACCGTCTGGGTGCAGCAAGCCGTAGAGCACGCACAGGTCGACGGTTGCGTCACCGGAACCCTGCGGCGCGGCGACGGCGGTCTGGACCGTTTTCTCCACGCACTGGGAACGCTGCACGTCCACGGCGGGGAATTCACCGCGGAAACCCTTTTCGCCGGAGCGGCCCCGCACGCCGAATTGCCCACGTACGCCTTCCAACGGCGCCGTCACTGGCTCGGCGAGACCCCGACCGCACCGGCCGCGCGGCCGGCCCGGACCGAGCGGGCGCCGCACACCGGGGAGGCCGCGTCCGGGACGGTGGTCACGGTCGACGTCGCCGCCGTGGTCCGCACCCAGATCGCCCAGGTCCTCGGCCACGAGGACGCCGCCGGCATCGCCACCGGCCGCACCTTCAAGGAACTCGGCCTCAGTTCGCAACTGGGCATGGAACTGCGCGAGCGGCTGCACCGCAGCACCGGCGTCCGGCTGCCCAACACCCTGGTCTTCGACTGGCCCACCCCCGACGCACTGATCGACCACCTGCGCGGCATCGAGGCGCCGCGGACCGCGCCCCTGCCGGCGGCCGGCGCTCCCCTCGGCATCGACGATCCGATCGTGATCGTCGGCATGGCGTGCCGCTTCCCCGGTGGCGTCGCCGGTCCGGAGGACCTGTGGCGGGTGGTGGCGGACGGCACCGACGTCATCGGGGACCTCCCCACCGACCGGGGCTGGGACCTCACCGGGCTGGAAGGTCGGGACCCGGCGGAGGCAGCGGCGGTGCGCCACGGCGGCTTCCTCCCCGACGCCGCCGACTTCGACGCGGAGTTCTTCGGCATCAGCCCCCGCGAGGCCACCGCGATGGACCCGCAACAGCGGCTGCTGCTGGAGACCTCCTGGGAGGCGCTGGAGCGGTCAGGCATCCGCCCGGACCAGCTGCGCGGCACGCGCACGGGCGTCTACGTCGGGGCCACCGCGATGGAGTACGGGCCCCGGCTGCACGAGCCGGTCGAGGGCACCGAAGGGCTACGGCTGACCGGCACCACGGCCAGTGTCATGTCGGGCCGGGTGGCGTACGCGTTGGGCTTGGAGGGCCCCGCGGTGACGGTGGACACGGCGTGCTCGTCCTCGCTGGTGGCCCTGCACCTGGCGGCCCAGGCCCTGCGCACCGGCGAATGCGAACTCGCCCTGGCCGGCGGGGTCGCCGTGATGTCCACCTCGGGCATCCACATCGAGTTCTCCCGCCAGCAGGGCCTCGCCCCGGACGGACGCTGCAAGTCCTTCGCCGAAGCGGCCGACGGCACCAGTTGGGCCGAGGGTGTGGGGTTGTTGGTGGTGCAGCGGCGGTCGGCCGCGGTGCGTGCGGGGCGTCGGGTGTGGGCGGTGGTGGCGGGGTCGGCGGTGAATCAGGACGGTGCGTCGAACGGTTTGACGGCGCCGAACGGTCCGTCGCAGCAGCGGGTGATCCGGCAGGCGTTGGCGCAGGCGGGCGTGGCGGCGGCTGATGTGGACCTGGTGGAGGCGCACGGGACGGGCACCGTGCTCGGCGACCCCATCGAAGCGCAGGCGCTCCAGGCCGTCTACGGCGACGCCCACGGCACCGACCGGCCGCTGTGGCTGGGCTCCGTGAAGTCCAACCTCGGCCACACCCAGGCCGCCGCGGGGGTCGCCGGGGTCATCAAGTCCGTACTGGCCATGTACCACGGGGTGTTGCCGCGGACCCTGCACGTCGACGCGCCCACCCCGCACGTGGACTGGGCAGCCAGCGGCGTCCGACTGCTCACCGAGGCGCGGCCGTGGCCCGAGTCCGGGGGTCCGCGCCGGTCGGCGGTGTCCTCGTTCGGCATCAGCGGCACCAACGCCCACGTCGTCCTGGAACACCCCGACGAGCCGGCGAACACCCCGACCGCCCCGGCTGACCCCGTGGGCGTACTGCCGTGGGTGGTGTCCGCGAAGTCCGCCACCGCACTCACCGCACAGGCGGCACGGCTGGCCGACACGGTGCCGCCACTACCGGCCGGCGACGTGGCCCGCGCCCTGGCCGACCGGGCACCGCTCACCGAGCGTGCCGTGGTGCTGGGCCTCGGCGCGGACCTCCTCGACGGCTGCACGGCCCTGGCCCACGGCGAGTCCCCGGGCCACGTCGTCCGCGGCCGGGCCCTCACCGGCGGGCCGGTCTTCGTCTTCCCCGGCCAGGGCGCCCAATGGACCGGCATGGCCCGCGGCCTGCTCGCCGAGGCCCCCGTGTTCGCCGCCCGGATGGCCGACTGCGCCGCCGCGCTCGCCCCGCACACCGACTGGGACCTCCTGGAGACCGTCCGCACCGCGGACGACACGGTGCTGCAACGCGTGGACGTCATCCAACCCGTGCTGTTCTCCGTCATGGTGTCGCTGGCGGCCCTGTGGGAGTCGCACGGCGTCCGGCCTGCCGCGGTCATCGGCCACTCCCAGGGCGAGATAGCCGCCGCCTGCGTCGCGGGGGCGCTGTCCCTCACCGACGCCGCCGCGGTCGTCGCCCTGCGCAGCCGCTCCCTGACCCGACTCGCCGGGCTCGGCGGCATGGTCTCCGTCGCCGAACCCCTGGAGCGCGTCGAGGCCCGGATCGCGGGCGAACCCCTCGAAGTGGCCGCCGTCAACGGCCCCGAGCTGATCGTCGTCGCCGGTGACTCCACCGCCTGCGACCGCCTCCTGACCGGATGCACCGCCGACGGGGTACGGGCCCGACGCATCGCCGTGGACTACGCCTCGCACTCCTCCCACATCGAGGAGTTGCAGCAGGAGTTGGGCGACGCGCTGTCGACGCTCACCCCGCTCGCCGCCCCCGTCCCGTTCTTCTCCACCGTGGCGGACGGCTCCCGCGCCGAACTCGACGGACCCCTGGACACCACCGGGCTGGACGGCGGCTACTGGTACCGCAACCTGCGCGGGACCGTCCGCTTCGACGCCGCGGTCCGGGCCGCCGTCCGCACCGGGCACCAACTCTTCCTCGAAATGAGCCCGCACCCGGTGCTCACCACGGCCGTCCAACAGAACGCCGAACCGCTCGACCGGCCCGTCGCCGCCGTCGGCACCCTGCGCCGGGACGAGGACGAGCCGTCCCGGATGCTGCGCAGCCTGGCCGAGGCGTACGTCAACGGTGCGGCGGTGGAGTGGCACACGGTCCTCCCCGCCGGTGCCCGCGCCGACCTCCCGACGTACGCGTTCCAGCGCCAGCGCTACTGGCTGACCGAGGAGCCCGGCCGCGCCGGTGTCGCCGCCCTGGGCCTCGACGCGCCGCGCCACCCGCTGCTCGGCGCCGCCGTGCGTCTCGCCGACACCGACGACGTCGTCCTCACGGGGCGACTCTCCCGACACTCCCACCCCTGGCTCGCCGAACGGAGCGCCGGCGACGGCGGCGTGCCGACGGCGGTGTTCGTGGAACTCGCCCTGCGGGCGGGCGACGAGATCGGCTGCACCACCGTCGAGGAGCTGCACCTCAGGACGCCGCTCACCCTGCCCGCCACCGGGAACGTCGACCTCCAGATCCGTACCGGCACCGCCACCGACGGGACGCGGACGGTGCGCCTGAGCGGACGCACCCGCGCCGGAGCCGGTTGGACCCTGCACGCCGAAGGCACCCTCGGAACGGGACCGGCGCCCGCCTTCGCCCTGCGGCAGTGGCCGCCCGCCGACGCCGAGCCGCTGACGGTGACCGACCTGTACGCCTCGCTGGCGGCGCGCGGACACGACATCGGCCCGTCCTACCGGGGCGTGCAGGCCGCCTGGCGCGTCGGCGCCGACCTCTACGCGGAGGTGGCGCTGCCGGCCGGTGTCGCCACCCGGGCCGGCCGGTTCGGCATCCACCCGGCGCTGCTCGACGCCGCCCTGCACCTGCGTCTCGCGGAGACCGGCGACGGCCACGCGGTGGCCGCCGACTGGACCGGCGTGCACCTGGCCGCCACGGGCGCCGAACGGGTACGGGTGCGCCTCGCCCACGACGGCGCGCTGGAACTCGCCGACGGCGACGGAGCGCCCGTGGCGGCAGCCCGCGCCGTGGCGATCCGCCGACCGCAGGGCACCCCGTCGTCGGCGGACACCGCCGACGCCCTGTTCACCGTGGACTGGCAGCGACCGGGACGCCCGGCCGGGGCCGCGTCCGAACGACCGGTGGTGCTCGGCGAGGACGGCGCGGACCACGAGGACCTGCCCGCCCTGCTCGCCGCCGTCGCCGCGGGCACCCCCGCACCCGACCTGGTGGTGTGGCCCGCCGCCGGGGACCTGCCCGCGGCGCTCGCCGTCCTCCAGGGCTTCCTCGCCGCTGAGGAGCTGCGCGGCTCCCGACTGGCCGTGGTGACCCGGGACGCCGTGGGTGCGGCACCCGATGCCGGGGCCGCCGCGGTGTGGGGCCTCGTCCGCTCCGCACAGCTCGAATTCCCGGGCCGGCTCCTGCTGGCCGACCTCGATGCGGACGCCGTCCTGCCGGCCGTGCTCCCCGAGGCCGAGGACCAGCTGACGGTGCGCTCCGGCGAGGTCCTGGTGCCCCGCCTCGGTCGGCTCCGGGCGACCGGCGGTCCGGTCGGATTCGGCGCCGGTACGGTCCTGATCACCGGCGGCACCGGGGCGCTCGGCTCCGCCGTCGCCCGGCACCTGGTGGCCCGGCACGGAGTGCGGAAGCTGGTCCTGCTCTCGCGACGCGGCCCCGCCGCGCCCGGGGCCGCCGCGTTGGTGGCGGAGCTCGGGGACGCCGGAGCCCGGGCCGACGCGGTGGCGTGCGACGCGTCCGACCGCGCCGCCCTGGAACAGGTCGTCTCCGGCATCGAGGACCTGTCCGCGGTGGTGCACTGCGCGGGCGTCCTGCGCGATGTGACCGTGGCCCGGATGACCGCGGCCGACGTGGCGGAGACCTTCCGCGCCAAGGCGTTGCCCGCCCGGTACCTGCACGAGCTGACCGCCGACCGGGAACTGTCGGCGTTCGTCCTGTTCTCCTCGGTCACCGGTGTGCTGGGCTCGGCCGGCCAGGCCAACTACGCGGCGGCCAACGCCTACCTGGACGCCCTCGCGGCCCGACGCCGGGCGCACGGCCTGCCCGGGACCTCGCTCGCCTGGGGCTGGTGGGCGGCGTCGACCGGCATGACCGGCGCGCTGTCGGACGCGGACCGCCGCCGGCTGGCCCGCTCGGGCCTGGTGCCGATGTCGGACGCGCAAGGGCTCGCCCTGCTCGACGCGGCGCTCGGGACCGGTCAGCCGCAGGTCGTGGCGGCCCCGCTCGACCTGGCCGCGGTGCGCGACACCGCCGCGCCGATACCGTCCGTACTGCGGGCGTTGGTCGGTCCGGTGCGCAGGACGGCGGCCACGGGCGGCGGGACGTCCGACCTCGGTGCCCGCCTCGCCACCATGACCGGCGCCGAACGGATGCGTCACCTCACCGACCTCGTCCGGGCGGAAGCCGCCACGGTCCTCGGGCACGCCGGCACCGCGACCATCGACGCCGACCGGGCGTACCACGAGATGGGCTTCGACTCGCTCACCGCGGTCGACCTGCGCAACCGGTTGACCGCCCGCACCGGGCTGGCCCTGTCCACCACGGTCGTCTTCGACCGTCCGACGCCCGCAGCCACCGCCCGCCACCTGCTCGCCGAACTGGTCGGCGAGAGCGGCGCAGTCGCCGCCGCGGCAGCGGCCACCCGCGCGGCGGACGCCGACGACCCGATCGTCATCGTCGGCATGGCCTGCCGCTTCCCCGGCGGTGTCACCGGACCGGACGACCTGTGGCGGGTGGTCGCCGACGGCACCGACGTCACCGGTGAGTTCCCCACGGACCGGGGCTGGGACGTGGCGGGCCTGTACGCCCCCGACCGGGACCGGGTCGGCACCTCGTACACCCGTCGCGGCGGGTTCCTCGACGGGATCGCCGACTTCGACGCCGACTTCTTCGGCATCAGCCCGCGCGAGGCCGCCGCGACCGATCCGCAGCAGCGCGTCGTCCTGGAAACGGCGTGGGAGGCCCTGGAACACGCCGGGATCGACCCCACCGTGCTGCACTCCAGCGCCACCGGCGTCTATCTGGGCAGCAACCTCCAGGACTACTCCACGTACGCCGCCGGAGCACCGGACGACAGCACCGGCTACCAGGTGACCGGCAGCGCCGCGAGTGTCATGTCGGGCCGGGTTGCGTACGCGTTGGGGTTGGAGGGCCCCGCGGTGACGGTGGACACGGCGTGCTCGTCCTCGCTGGTCTCGCTGCACCTGGCGGCCCAGGCCCTGCGCGCCGGCGAATGCGAGCTGGCACTCGTGGGCGGCGTCACGATCATGACCACGCCCTCCCTGTTCGTGGAGTTCTCGCGGCAACGCGCGCTCGCCCCGGACGGACGCTGCAAGCCGTTCTCCGCGGACGCCGACGGCACCGGATGGGCCGAGGGTGTGGGGTTGTTGGTGGTGCAGCGGCGGTCGGCTGCGGTGCGTGCGGGGCGTCGGGTGTGGGCGGTGGTGGCGGGGTCGGCGGTGAATCAGGACGGTGCGTCGAACGGTTTGACGGCGCCGAACGGTCCGTCGCAGCAGCGGGTGATCCGGCAGGCGTTGGCGCAGGCGGGTGTGGCGGCGGGTGACGTCGATCTGGTCGAGGCGCACGGGACGGGCACCGTGCTCGGCGACCCCATCGAAGCGCAGGCCCTGTTGGCGACGTACGGGCAGCAGCGGCCCGCGGACCAGCCCGCCTGGCTGGGTTCCGTGAAGTCCAACCTCGGCCACACCCAGGCCGCCGCGGGGGTCGCCGGGGTCATCAAGTCCGTACTGGCCATGCACCACGGGGTGTTGCCGCGGACCCTGCACGTCGACGCGCCCACCCCGCACGTGGACTGGGCGTCGGGTGCGGTGAACCTGCTCACCGAGGCGCGGCCGTGGCCCGAGTCCGGGCGTCCGCGCCGGTCGGCGGTGTCCTCGTTCGGCATCAGCGGCACCAACGCCCACGTCGTCCTGGAACACCCCGACGACCCCGCGAACACCCCGACCGCCCCGGCCGATCCGCCGCCGGCACCGGGCCTGTTGCCGTGGGTGGTGTCCGCGAAGTCCGCCACCGCACTCACCGCACAGGCGGCACGGCTGGCCGACACGGCCACCGACCGGACGCCCGAGGACATCGGACGCTCCCTCGTCGGCACCCGGGCCGCCCTCACCCACCGGGCCGTCGTCCTCGGCCACGACCGCGCCGCACTCCTCGACGGACTGCACGCCCTGGCCGAGGGACGCCCCGGCGCAGCGGTCGTCCGCGGACAACGCCTCTCCACGGAACCGGTGTTCGTGTTCTCCGGTGAGGGCGCGCAGTGGGACGGCATGGCACGCCACCTGCTCGACGTCTCGCCCGCTTTCGCGGCCCGCATGGACGAGTGCGCCACCGCCCTGGCACCGCACACCGACTGGTCCCTGCTCGCCGTGATCCGGGGCGAGCAGGACGCACCCCCGCTGGACCGGGCCGACGTCGGACAGCCCGTCCTCTTCGCCGTCGCCGTCTCGCTCGCGGCGATGTGGGAGTCGTACGGAGTGCGCCCGTCCGCGGTCGTCGGACACTCCCGCGGGGAGGTCGCCGCGGCCTGCGTGGCAGGCGTCCTGAGCCTGCCCGACGCGGCTGCCCTGATCGCAGCCCGCGGTCGACTGCTGCACGCGTCGGGGCTCGCCGGGCGCGGTGCCATGGCCTGGGCGGCGCTCAGCCCCGAGCAGGCCGGCCCCCGGCTCACCACCGGGCTCGCCGTCGCCGCCGTCAACGGCCCGGACTCGGTGGTCGTGGCGGGCGATCCGGAGGAACTGGCCGCCTTCGTGGCGGGCTGCACCACGGACGGCGTCCGGACCAGACCGGCCGGCACGGACTACGCCTTCCACACCGACCGGATGGACGCACCCGCCGCCCGACTCGCCGAGTACGCCGCGGAGATCACGCCACACCGCGCCGAGGTGCCGTTCTGGTCCACGGTCACCGGCGGCCCGCTCCCCGACGGCGCGGCGGACGCCGGCTACTGGGCCAGGAACCTGCGCGACACCGTACGGTTCCACGACGCCGTCAGCGGACTGCTCGACGCCGGACACCGGTTCTTCATCGAGGTCAGCCCGCACCCCGTGCTCACCCTGCCGATCCAGCAGAGCGCCGACGCCGCCGAGGTGACCGCCGCCGCGATCGGTACGCTGCGCCGCGGCGAGGACGACCGGGACCGTCTGATCACCAGCCTGGCCACGGCGTACGTCCACGGCGCCCCCGTCGACTGGAGTGCGCTGCTGCCCGCGGGGCCCGTCGTCGGGCTGCCCACGTACGCCTTCCAACGCCGCCGCCACTGGCTCGACGCGGTCGCGACGGCTCCCGACCTGCCGGCCGCCGGGGTGACGGGGACCGGGCACCCGTTGCTGGGCGCCGCGATCGACGTCGCGGAGCCGGGCGCCGCCCTCGTATTGACCGGCCGGCTCTCCCTGGGCGACCACCCGTGGCTCGCCGACCACGTGATCGGCGGCACCGTCCTGGTGCCCGGCACCGCACTGGTCGAACTGGCCCTGCGCGCGGGCGCCGGTACCGGCTGCGACGTCGTCGAGGAGGTGAGCCTGCACACCCCGCTGACCCTGCCCGACGACGGTGCCGTGCGGCTGCAACTCGCCGTCGGCGCGGCCGAGGACGGCCGGCGCACGTTCGGGATCTTCTCGCACCGGGTCACCGCCGGCGAGGACGGCACCGAGGTGCAGTGGACCCGGCACGCCGCCGGAGTCCTCGCCGCGGACGAAGTGCCGCCGCCGGCCCCGGACGCGTGCACCGCGCCCGCTGACGCGGAACCCGTACCGGTCGCGGACTTCTACACCTCACTGGCCGACCGGGGCTACGCGTACGGTCCCGCCTTCCGGGGACTGCACGCCGCCCGACGCTCCGGCGCCGATCTGTACGCCGACGTCACCCTGCCCGACACGGCTGCGGCGGAGCAACGCTTCGCCCTGCACCCCGCCCTGCTCGACGCGGCGCTGCAAGCCGTGGCGCTGCTCGGCCTCGCCGACGACGCCGTGGTCCTGCCGTTCGCCTGGGCCGGCGTCCGACTGCACGGGGCACGCCCGGCGGGCGCCACCGCGCTGCGGGTACGTCTACGGCGGCTGGCGGACGGTGCCGTGACGGTCGCTGCCGCCGCGGAGGACGGCACGCCGGTGCTGACCATCGACTCCCTGACCATGCGCCCCGTGACCCCCGGGCAGTTGGCGTCCGGGGCGGGCGACGAGCTGTACGCGATCCGCTGGACCCCGGTCGACCCCGGTGCGGCGAAGACGGCCGAGCCGCTGCCCGTGCGGGACGGACTCCGGGACGGACGCCGGGACGGATTCTGGGACGGGAAGAGCACGCCGGAGCCCGTCGGCGGGACCGCCCTGCTCGACTGCCGGGCGCTGGGCACCCGCGAGGTCACGGGCGCCGCGGCAGCCGTCACCCAGGTCCTGGCCTCGATCCGGGAATGGGCGCACCACGCCGGTGCGCGCCGGCTCCTGGTGGTCACCCGGGGTGCGGTGGACGAGGTGTCCGATCCGGTGGGCGCCGGCGTGTGGGGCCTGGTCCGCTCGGCGCAACGGGAGTTCCCCGAACGGTTCGCCCTGGTCGACGCGGAGTCGGACGGCGAGCTGCCGGACGCGCTGGCCGACCTGGCCGCCGTCGAGGACCAGTTGGCGGTGCGGTCCGGGCGGATGCTGGCCGCCCGCTTGGACCGGTTCGCCGCACCACCGGACGCGGCCGACGGCATCGCGGCGCTGGGAACGGGCACGGCCTTGATCACCGGCGGCACGGGCGTCCTCGGGGCGCTGGTCGCACGACACCTGGTGACCCGGCACCGGGTACGACGCCTGGTGCTGCTGTCCCGCCGCGGCGTGGCCGCGCCGGGTGCCGGCGCGCTGGCCCGGGAACTCACCGCCGCCGGCGCCCGGGTGGACGTGCTGGCCTGCGACGTGTCCGACCGATCCGCGCTCGCCGCGGTGCTGTCGGACATCGACGACCTGTCCGCGGTGGTGCACTGCGCGGGCGTGCTGCGGGACGGCACGCTGCCCCAGCTGTCCGCGTCCGACGTCGACGAGGTGTTCCGGGCGAAGGTCCTGTCGGCCTGGCACCTGCACGAGCTGACGGCCGACCGGAAGCTCTCCGCCTTCCTCCTCTTCTCCTCCGCCGCGGCCCTGCTCGGCTCGGCGGGCCAGGCCAACTACGCGGCGGCGAACGGCGTCCTGGACGGGCTCGCCGCCCTGCGCCGCGCCCAGGGGCTCCCCGCCACCTCGCTGGCCTGGGGCCTGTGGGCCTCGGCGAGCGGAATGACCGGCGACCTCTCGGCCGCGGACCGTCGACGGCTGGCCCGGGCGGGGCTCGCGCCGATGACGGACGCCCAGGCCCTGGCCCTACTGGACCGGGCCCTGGCGGGCGACAGCGCCTTCGTCGCCCCCATGTCCCTCGACCTGGACGGTCTACGGCGCGAGGCGAGCACGCTCGCCCCGCTCTGGCACGGCTTGATCCGCCCGGTACGCCGGGCGGGGACCGTCACCCGGGTGCCCGATCTGCGCGAGCGCCTGGCGGCGCTGGCGGACCCGGAGGACCGTGACCGGCTGCTCGTCGAGCTGGTCCGGGCCGAGGTCGCGGCCGTCCTCGGGTACGCCCGGGCCGAAACGGTCGATGCGCACCGGGCGTTCAACGAGCTCGGGTTCGATTCGCTGACCGCGCTCGACCTGCGCAACCGGCTCACCGTCGCGACGGGGCTGCGGCTGCCGGCGACGCTCGTGTTCGACCACCCCCGGCCCGTCGGCGTGGCGCGCTTCCTGCTCGCCGCACTGGCCGGGGGACCGGAGTCCGGTTCGCCGGCGTCCGGCCCGCCCACCCGTCCGGTTGCCGAGCCTGTCGAGGAGTCGGTCGACGATTCGAGTGACGATGAATTGATTGATGGTTTGGGTGTGGCGGATCTGATTCGTTTGGCGCGTGAGGGGGCGGGTTCGTGATGGGTGGTTCGGTGGGTGGGTCTGTGGGTGGTTCGTCGGATGAGTTGGTGGGGGCGTTGCGTGATGCGGTGAAGGAGTCGGCGCGTTTGCGTCGGGTGAATCGGGAGTTGGTGGCGGCGGCGCGGGAGCCGGTGGCGATTGTGGGGATGGCGTGTCGTTTGCCGGGGGGTGTGTCTTCGCCTGAGGGTTTGTGGGATTTGGTGGTGTCGGGTGGGGATGGGGTTTCTGGGTTTCCGGTGGATCGGGGTTGGGATTTGGGGTCGTTGTTTGATCCGGATCCGGATGGTGTGGGGACGTCGTATGTGCGTGAGGGTGGGTTTTTGCATGGTGCGGCGGAGTTTGATGCGGAGTTCTTTGGTATTTCGCCGCGTGAGGCGTTGGCGATGGATCCGCAGCAGCGGTTGATGTTGGAGGTGGCGTGGGAGGCGGTGGAGCGTGCGGGTATCGATCCGCACGCGTTGCGGGGATCACGCACCGGCGTCTACGCGGGCATCATCTACCACGACTACGAGCCGGCCCTGTTGGAGCAGGTCCCCGCCGTCGAGGGCCAACGCATGATCGGCGGCGCCGCGAGCGTGATATCCGGCCGGGTCGCGTTCACCCTCGGTCTGGAGGGTCCCGCGGTCACCCTGGACACCGCCTGTTCCTCGTCGTTGGTCGCCTTGCACCTCGCCGCCCAGGCCCTGCGCAAGGGCGAGTGCACGATGGCCATCGCCGGCGGGGTCACCGTGATGGCCCGACCGGTCGCCTTCGTCGAGTTCAGCCGGCAACGCGGTCTGTCCGCGGACGGCCGCTGCAAGGCGTACGCCTCCGCCGCCGACGGCACCGGCTGGGGCGAGGGCGCGGCCCTGCTGGTGGTGGAGAAGCTGTCGGACGCGCTGGCGAACGGGCATCCGGTGCTGGCCGTGGTACGGGGTTCGGCGGTGAATCAGGACGGTGCGTCGAACGGTTTGACGGCGCCGAACGGTCCGGCGCAGCAGCGGGTGATCCGGGCGGCGTTGGCGGACGCGGGACTGTCGGCGGCCGATGTGGACGTGGTGGAGGGGCATGGCACGGGCACCAAGTTGGGTGACCCGATCGAGGCGCAGGCCCTGTTGGCGACCTACGGGCAGGACCGCCCCGAGGACCGGCCCCTGTGGCTCGGCTCGGTGAAGTCCAACCTCGGCCACACCCAAGCCGCCGCCGGCGCGGCCAGCATCATCAAGCTCGTCGAGGCGATGCGGCACGACACCCTGCCGAAGACCCTGCACGTGGACGAGCCCTCGTCGTTCGTGGACTGGGACTCCGGAGCGGTGGCGCTGGCGACCGAACCGGTCGACTGGCCGCGCGGCGAACGCCCCCGACGGGCCGGCATCTCCGCCTTCGGGATCAGCGGCACCAACGCCCACGTCATCATCGAGGAACCGGACCTCCCCGCCCCGCCGCAGGAGGAACCGCCCGGCACCGGTGCGCGGGTGCTCTGGCCCCTGTCCGCCGGCACCGAACAGGGTCTGCGCAACCAGGCGCAACGCCTGCACGCGCATCTGCTCGCCCGGCCGCAGGAACGCATCGAGGACATCGCCCACTCCCTGGCCACCAGCCGCGCCGCCCTGCCCCACCGGGCCGTCCTCGTCGGCCACGACCGCGCCGCCCTGCTCGACGGACTCGACGCGCTCGCCGCCGGCCGCAGCGACAGCCGCGTGGTCCGGGGCACCCCCGCCGCGGGCGACCTGGCGTTCCTGTTCACCGGCCAGGGCAGCCAACGCCCCGGCATGGGCCGCGAGCTGTACGCCCGTTACCCCGCCTTCGCCGCCGCCTTCGACCAGGTGTGCGAGGAGTTCGGGGACCGGCTTGGCAAGCCGCTGCGTGAGGTCGTGCTCGACGGCGAGCCCGGCGAACTGGACCGCACCCTCTTCGCCCAGGCCGGCCTGTTCGCCCTGGAGGTCGCCCTCAGCCACCTGCTGCGCCACGTCGGCATCCGACCCAGCCGGGTCGCCGGACACTCCATCGGCGAGCTGGCCGCCGCCCACGTCGCCGGGGTGCTCACCCTCCCCGACGCCGTCACCCTCGTCGCCGCCCGCGGCCGGCTGATGCAGGCCCTGCCCGAGGGCGGCGCCATGGTCTCCGTACGGGCCGCCGAGTCCGAGGTGGCGGCCCTGCTCGAAGGCCACCACGACCGGGTCGCCGTGGCCGCCGTCAACGGACCGAGGTCCGTGGTGGTCTCCGGCGCCGAGGACCTCGTCACCGCACTGGCCGAACGACTCGCCGAGCGCGGCCACAAGACCCGACGGCTCCGCGTCAGCCACGCCTTCCACTCACCCCGCATGGACCCGATGCTGGAGGAGTTCCGGGCGGTCGCCCACACCCTCACCTACCATCCGCCCACCCTGCCGGTGGTGTCCAACCTGACCGGCGAGGTGGTGCCCGCGGAGGACATCTGCGCACCGGACTACTGGGTCCGACACGTCCGGGAGGCCGTGCGCTTCGGCGACGGCGTCCGCACCTTGCAGGACAGCGGCGTCACCACCTTCGTGGAGATCGGCCCCGACGCCGTGCTCAGCGCCATGGGCCAGGAATGCGTGACGGCGGACGGCACCGGACCCGAGCCGGAGTTCGTCGCCGCGCTGCGCCAGGACCGCTCCGAGGAACAGACCTTCCTCACCGCGCTCGCCCGCCTCCACGTGCGCGGCTGGGCACCGGACTGGAACGCCCTGACCGGCCCCGAGGGCGCGCGCCGCGTCGACCTGCCGACGTACGGCTTCGACCACAAGCGCTACTGGCCGGTCGCCGTACCCCGCAGCGCGGCCGACGCGGCCGGGCTCGACGTCACGACCCATCCGCTGCTCGGCGCCGCGGTCCGCCCCGCGGACACCGACGCGCTGCTGCTCACCGGGCGCCTCGGCCTCCAGGCCCACCCGTGGTTGAACGACCACCGGGTCTGGGACACCGTCCTGCTGCCCGGCTCCGGACTGGTGGAACTGGCCCTGGAGGCCGCGGAGCAGGTCGGCGGGGCCGCACTCGACGAGCTGACCATGCTGTCGGCCCTGGTCCTGCCGGACACCGGCGCCGTCGACCTCCAGGTGTCGGTCGCCGAAGCCGACGACACCGGCCGCCGCTCCCTGGCCGTGCACGCGCGCGCCGCCGGCGCGGACACCGGCACCGACGAGTGGACCCGCATCGCGGCCGGTGTCCTCACCCCCGAGGACCGCACCGGGGCCACCGGGCTCGACTTCCCGGCGATCTGGCCGCCCGCCGACGCGACGCCCGTGGACCTGACGCACTGGTACGAGACCATCGCCGAGAGCCGACTCGACTACGGACCCGCCTTCCAGGGCCTGCGCCGGGCCTGGCGCCGGGGCTCCGAGGTCTTCGCCGAGATCGGGCTCACCGAGGACGACGCCCAGCGGGCCGGCGAGTACGGGCTGCACCCGATCCTGCTCGACGCCACCCTGCACGCCATCGGCCTCGGCGCACTGCCGGTGAGCGAACAGACCCGACTGCCGTTCGTGTGGACGGGCGTCCGCCGCTGGTCCGCGGGCCCCTCGGCGGTCCGGGCCAGGATCGCCCCGGCCGGACCGGACGCGGTGTCGCTCACCCTCACCGACCCGTCCGGCCGCCCCGCCCTCTCCGTCGCCGCACTCACCGTGCGCCCCGTCTCGCCGGAACAACTCGGCCAGTCCGCCCCGGCCCGGTCCCTCTACCAGCGGCGGTTCGTGGACCTCACCGCGCCGCAGCCCAGGGCCGCCACCTGGGCCCTGCTGGGGGACGCCGCCGAGCTGGCCCCCGACCTCGCCGCCGCCGGGCACCGGACCGGGACCCACACCGACCTCGCCGGGCTGACCGCCGCGGTGGACGACGGCGCCGCCGTGCCGGACGCCGTCCTGCTGCCGTTCACGGCGCCCGGCACGAACGGCGACACCGCAGCCGCGACCCGGGCCGCCTGCCACCGCGCACTCGCCCTGGCCCAGACCTGGCTCGCCGACGAACGGTTCGCCGCCTCCCGGCTGGTGCTGCTCACCCGGGACGCGGTCGCCGCGGCGCCGACCGACACCGTCACCGACCTGCCGGTGGCCGCCGCCCGTGGCCTCCTGCTGTCGGCCGCCACCGAGAACCCCGGGCGCATCCACCTGGCCGACCTGGACACGACACACGCCTCCCGCGCACTCGTGCCGCACCTGATCGCCCTCGACGAGCCGCAGACCGCGCTCCGGGCGGGGACCCTGCTCGGCGCCCGACTCGAAGCGGTGCCCGAGGACGCTGCCCCGCCCGAGTGGCCGGGGCACGGCACGGTCCTGGTCACCGGGGCGACCGGCGCGCTCGGCGGGCTCGTGGCCCGACACCTCGTCACCGCGTACGGGGTCCGGCAGCTGCTGCTGGTCAGCCGCCGCGGCACGGACACCGGACTGGGCGCCGAACTGGCCGCCCTCGGCGCCTCGGCCACCTTCGCGGCCTGCGACGTCGCCGACCGCGACGCGCTCGCCCGCACCCTCGCGCAGATCCCGGCGGAACACCCCCTCGCCGCGGTGGTGCACGTGGCCGGGGTCCTCGACGACGGCGTGGTGGGCGCGCTCACCCCGGAGCGCGTCGACACCGTGCTGCGCCCCAAGGTGGACGCCGCCTGGAACCTGCACGAGCTGACCCGCGACGCCGAGCTGTCCGCCTTCGTGCTGTTCTCCTCGGCCGCCGGCGTGTTCGGCAGCGCAGGACAGGGCAACTACGCCGCGGCCAACGTCTTCCTGGACTCCCTCGCCGCCCTACGCCGCGCCCAGGGGCTGCCCGCCGTCTCGCTGAGCTGGGGGGCGTGGGCCGACGGCATGGCGGCGGACCTCGGCGAAGCCGACCGGGCCCGGGCCACCCGCGCCGGACTGGGCGCGCTGAGCCAGACCGAGGGGCTGCGACTCTTCGACGCGGCCCTCGGTGACGGTTCCGCCCACCTGGTCCCGCTGCACCTGGACACCACCGCACTGAACGGCGACGTACCGCCGCTGCTGCGTGGACTCGTGCGCACCCGGCGCACGCCCCAGCGCCGCGGATCGGGCGAGGACGCCGCGGACTTCCTGCTGCACCGCCTCACCGGCCTGACCCCGCGCGAACAGGAGAAGGTCCTGACCGACCTGATCCGCGCCGAAGTGGCCGCGGTGCTCGACTACGCCGAGGCCGGCAGCGTCCTGGACGGGCGCAGCTTCATCGAGCTCGGTGTCGACTCGCTGACCGCACTGGAACTGCGCAACCGCATCGGCAAGGCGATCGGGAAGCCGCTGCCGCCGACCCTGGTCTTCGACCACCCGACGCCGGCCGCGCTCGCCCGGAAGCTCTGTGCGGACCTGTTCCCCGACGCCGCGGAAGGGGACGAGGACGAGTTCGACGAGGCCCGGTTCCGCCGGGAGCTCGCCGCCGTTCCGCTCGCCCGGCTCCGGGACGCCGGACTGCTGACCCCACTGCTTTCCGTGCTCGGCGCCGAGCCTGTCGAGGAGTCGGTCGACGATTCGAGTGACGATGAATTGATTGATGGTTTGGGTGTGGCGGATCTGATTCGTTTGGCGCGTGAGGGGGCGGGTTCGTGATGGGTGGTTCGTCGGATGAGTTGGTGGGGGCGTTGCGTGATGCGGTGAAGGAGTCGGCGCGTTTGCGTCGGGTGAATCGGGAGTTGGTGGCGGCGGCGCGGGAGCCGGTGGCGATTGTGGGGATGGCGTGTCGTTTGCCGGGGGGTGTGTCTTCGCCTGAGGGTTTGTGGGATTTGGTGGTGTCGGGTGGGGATGGGGTTTCTGGGTTTCCGGTGGATCGGGGTTGGGATTTGGGGTCGTTGTTTGATTCTGATCCGGATGGTGTGGGGACGTCGTATGTGCGTGAGGGTGGGTTTTTGCATGGTGCGGCGGAGTTTGATGCGGAGTTCTTTGGTATTTCGCCGCGTGAGGCGTTGGCGATGGATCCGCAGCAGCGGTTGATGTTGGAGGTGGCGTGGGAGGCGGTGGAGCGTGCGGGTATCGATCCGCACGCGTTGCGGGGATCACGCACCGGCGTCTACGCGGGCACCATGTTCCACGACCAGGGCCCCGAACACCCCGGTGGCCTCGCCGGGATCGACGGTCAGCGCCTCGTCGGCGGCGCCGCCAGCGTGCTGTCCGGCCGGGTCGCGTTCACCCTCGGTCTTGAGGGTCCCGCGGTCACCCTGGACACCGCCTGTTCCTCGTCGTTGGTCGCCTTGCACCTCGCCGCCCAGGCCCTGCGCAAGGGCGAGTGCAGCCTCGCGCTCGCCGGTGGCGTCACGGTGATGTCCAACCCCGTCTCGTTCGTGGGCTTCAGCCGTCAGCGCGGACTGGCCCCCGACGGCCGCTGCAAGGCGTACGCCTCGGGAGCCGACGGCACCGGCTGGTCGGAGGGCATCGGCCTGCTGGTGGTGGAGAAGCTGTCGGACGCGCTGGCGAACGGGCATCCGGTGCTGGCCGTGGTACGGGGTTCGGCGGTGAATCAGGACGGTGCGTCGAACGGTTTGACGGCGCCGAACGGTCCGGCGCAGCAGCGGGTGATCCGGGCGGCGTTGGCGGACGCGGGGCTGTCGGCGGCTGATGTGGACGTGGTGGAGGGGCACGGTACGGGGACGAAGTTGGGTGACCCGATCGAGGCGCAGGCCCTGTTGGCGACGTACGGGCAGGACCGTCCCGAGGGCCGGCCGTTGTGGCTGGGGTCGGTGAAGTCCAACCTCGGTCACACCCAGGGCGCTGCGGGGGCGGCGAGCATCATCAAGCTCGTCGAGGCGATGCGGCACGGCACGGTGCCGAAGACCTTGCACGTGGACGAGCCCTCGTCGTTCGTGGACTGGGACTCCGGAGCGGTGGCGCTGGCGACCGAACCGGTCGACTGGCCGCGCGGCGAACGCCCCCGGCGGGCCGGCATCTCGTCGTTCGGGATCAGCGGCACCAATGCCCACGTCATCATCGAGGAACCCGCGGCCGAAGCACCCGTCGAGCAGCCCCCGGCACAGGACGGGCCGCTGCCCCTGCTGCTGTCCGCGCACACCCCGCAGGCCCTGCGCGACCAAGCCCGTCAACTGCTGCCGCTGCTGCGCGACGGGTCGGCCGCCCACGGTGACCTCGCCCGTGCCCTGGTCACCACCCGCGCCGCGCTGGAACACCGTGCCGTCGTCACCGGTACCGGCGAGGAACTGGAGGCCGCCCTCGCCGGGTTCGCCACCGGCACCGAAGGACCGGACACCGCCGAAGGCGTCGCCCGCACCGGTCCGGCCGTCTTCGTCTTCCCCGGCCAGGGCTCCCAGTGGGTGGGCATGGCTCGCGAACTGCTCGCGGAATCACCGGTGTTCGCGGAGCGGATGGCCGAGTGCGAAGCGGCACTGGCACCGTTCGTGGACTGGTCGTTGGCGGAGCTGGTGCGCCGGGGCGACGACTGGGACCGCGTCGACGTGGTGCAACCCGCCCTGTTCTCGGTGATGGTGTCCCTGGCCGCGGTGTGGCGCTCCTGCGGCGTCGAGCCCGCCGCGGTGGTCGGCCACTCCCAGGGGGAGATCGCCGCCGCGGTCGTCGCGGGCGGCCTGTCCCTCCAGGACGGCGCGCAGGTGGTCGCGCTGCGCAGCCGGGCGCTGCGGGCGCTCGCCGGCGAGGGCGGCATGGCCTCGGTCGCCCTGCCGGCGGACCGGGTCGAAGAACTCCTCGGCGACCGGTCGGGACGGCTGTCCGTGGCGGCCGTCAACGGCCCGGGAACGACCGTGGTGGCCGGCGACCGGGAAGCCCTGGACGCGTTCGTGGCGGACCTCGTCGCCGACGGCGTCCGCACCCGGACGGTGCCGGTGGACTACGCTTCGCACTCGGTGCACGTGGAGCGCATCCGGACCGAACTCCTGGACCTGCTGGCCCGGATCACCCCCCGCAGCGGTGCGGTGCCGTTCTTCTCCACGGTGCACGGGGCGTTCACCGACACCGCGGGACTCGACGCCGACTACTGGTACCGCAACCTGCGCGGCACCGTCGCCTTCGCCCCGGCCGTCCGCGCCCTCGCCGAAGCCGGGCACACCGCGTTCATCGAGATCAGCCCGCATCCCGTGCTCACCACGAGCACCGAGGACACCGTACGGGCCGCGGACATCGAGGCCACCGTCCTCGGCACCCTGCGCCGCGACGACGGCGGTATGCGCCGGATGCTGCACGCCCTCGGCGAGGCATGGGCCCACGGCCTGCCCGTCGACCGGACGGCCCTGACCGCCGGACCCGCAACGCGCCATGTCGCCCTGCCGACCTACCCGTTCCAACGCCGCCGCTACTGGCCCGAGCCCGCCGAGCTCCCCGAACCCGCCGCGGACGGCCTGTGGCGCGAACTGGAGACCCGCCCGCTCCCCGAACTCGCCGAACTGCTCGACGTCGACGCCGATGTGCTCGGCCGGGTGCTGCCGGCACTGGCGTCCTGGCGCAGCGACCGCTCCGCGACCTGGCGCCACGAGATCGCCTGGGCGCCGCTGACCCCGGAGGCGAAGGCACCGGCGGCCGGCGCCTGGCTGCTGGTGACGACCGAAGGCACCCCGGACGCGCTCGCCGGGCCGCTGACCGCGGTGGGCCTCGACCTGATCCGCGTCCACGTCACCGATCCCGGCCACGACCGCGCGGCCCTCGCCGACCTGCTGCGCCAGGCGGTGGGGGAGCGTGCCGTCGCCGGAGTGATCTCGCTGCTGGCCGAAGAGCGGCGCGACCACCCCGCGCACCCCGGCCTGCCCGCAGCCCTGCCCCTGACGCTCGCCCTCGTCCAGGCCCTCGGCGACGCCGCGATCACCGCGCCGCTGTGGTGCGTCACCCGCGAGGCCGCCACGGTCGGGTACGGCGAGCAGCCCGGCCCGACCGTCCACGCCGCCGTCGCCGGACTCTGCCGCACCGTCGCGCTGGAGCACCCCGACCGCTGGGGCGGCCTGCTCGACCTGCCCGCCGAGCTGGACGACCGGGCCGCCGCACGGGTCAGAACCGTGCTGGCCACGGTCCGCGACGAGGACCACGTCGCCGTCCGCCCCACCGGCACCTACGGGCGGCGGCTGCGGAGCGCACCGCCGGACCCCCGACGGGAGCAGTGGCCCACCACCGGCACGGCCTTGATCACCGGCGGCACCGGGGGTCTCGGCGCGCACCTCGCCCGTCGCCTCGCCGCCGAGGGCGTGCCCCATCTGCTGCTCGTCAGCCGCCGCGGCCCCGGCGCCCCCGGCGCCCCCGAACTGCGCGCGGAACTCACCGCCACCGGCGCCGCGGTCACCCTGGCCCGCTGCGACGTCAGCGACCCCGACCAGATCGCCGCCCTGCTCGCCACCGTCCCGGCCGAGCAGCCGCTCACCGCGGTGTTCCACGCGGCGGGCGTCCTCGACGACGGCACCGTCGACGCGCTGACCCCCGACCGCCTGGCCTCCGTGTACCGGGTCAAGCACACCGCCGCGCACGCCCTGCACGAGGCGACGCTCGGCCACGACCTCACCGCGTTCGTCCTCTTCTCCTCGCTCACCGGCACCATCGGCGCCGCCGGCCAGGCCAACTACGCCGCCGCCAACGCCGCGCTCGACGCACTCGCCGGGCGACGCCGCGCCGCGGGGCTGCCGGCGACCTCCGTCGCCTGGGGCGTCTGGGCCGGCGAGGGCATGGTGAACCGCCGCGACGCGGACCGCCTCGGTGACGTCGGGGTGCGCGCCATGGCTCCCGAAGCCGCGCTGCGCGCCCTGGGCCGGGTGCTGGCCGGCGCCCCCGCGGACGCCGTCGTCGCCGACGTGGACTGGCCGCGCTTCGCCGAGGTCGGCGGGGTGCGCAGCACCGCGCTGCTGAGCACGTTGCCCGGGGTCAACACCCCCGGTGACCCGGCGCAGGACACCACCTCCCTGCGGAGCCGGCTGGCCCCGCTGTCCCCGTCCGAACGGCTGAGGTCGCTCACCGTCCTGGTGAGCGACCTGGCCCGTCGGGTCCTGGGCCGCGCCCCGGACAGCGAGGTGCGGGAGACCCGTGCGTTCACCGAGCTGGGATTCGACTCGCTCAACGCCGTTCAGCTGCGCAACGGGATCGGCAAGGCCACCGGTCTGCGGCTGCCCACCACCCTGCTCTTCGACCACGCCACCCCGCAGGCGTTGGCCGCCCACCTCGTCACCCTGCTCGTCGACGCCGACCTCCCGACGGCGGAACCCGTAGCCCCGACGCCCCTGACGGCGTCCGCTGCCGCGGACGACCCGATCGCGATCGTCGGCATCGGCTGCCGCTTCCCCGGCGGCGCGCACGGGCCCGACGCCCTCTGGCGGCTGCTCAGCGAGGGCCGCGACGCGGTGACCGACTGGCCCGAGGACCGCGGCTGGGACACCGCCCGGCTCCACGACCCCGACCGGCAGCGCCCCGGGACGACGTACAGCCGCCGTGGTGGATTCCTCCGCGACGCCGCCGGATTCGACGCCGCGTTCTTCGGCATCTCCCCGCGCGAGGCCCTGGCCATGGACCCGCAACAGCGGCTGCTCCTGGAGACCACCTGGGAGGCGATCGAACACGCCGGCGTCGATCCCGCTTCGCTGCGCGGCAGTTCGGTCGGTGTGTTCGTCGGCACCAACGGCCAGGACTACACCGCCCGCCTCGCCGGGGTGACCGAGGAGACCGAAGGACACTTCCTGACCGGCAACACCGCCAGCGTGCTGTCCGGCCGCGTCTCCTACACCCTCGGCGTCGAGGGCCCCGCGATGACCGTCGACACCGCCTGCTCGGCCTCCCTGGTGAGCCTGCACCTCGCGGTCCAGTCGCTGCGCCGCGGCGAGTGCACACAGGCGCTCGCCGGCGGCGTCACCCTCATGAGCACCCCCACCCTGTTCGTGGAGTTCAGCCGACAGAACGGCCTCGCTCCCGACGGGCGTTGCAAGGCGTTCGGGGCGGGCGCCGACGGAACCGTCTGGGGCGAGGGCGCCGGTGTCCTGCTGCTGGAGCGACTCTCCGCAGCCCGTCGCCTGGGACACCGGGTACTCGCCCTGGTCGGCGGTACGGCCGTCAACCAGGACGGCGCCAGCAACGGGCTGACCGCCCCGAACGGAGCCGCCCAACAGCAGGTGATCCGCGCCGCGCTCGCCGATGCCGCGCTCACGCCCGCCGACATCGACGCCGTGGAGGCCCACGGCACCGGCACCAGCCTCGGCGACCCCATCGAAGCGCAGGCGCTCCAGGCCGTCTACGGCTCAGGGCGGCATCCCGAACACCCCCTGTGGTTCGGCTCGGTCAAGTCCAACATCGGGCACACCCAGGCCGCGGCGGGCGTCGCCGGGGTCATCAAGCTCGTCCTCGCGATGCGGCACGGCATGCTGCCCCGGACCCTGCACGCCGACGAGCCCTCGCCGCACGTGGACTGGTCCGCGGGCGGCACGCGGCTGTCGACCGGGGCACGGGAGTGGCCCGGGACCGGACGTCCGCGCCGGTCGGCGGTGTCCTCCTTCGGGATCAGCGGCACCAACGCCCACGTCGTCCTCCAGGAGGCCCCCGCCGCCCGCACCGAGCCGCCCGCCGACGAGGTGCTGCCGACGCCGCTGCTCCTGTCCGCCGCCACCGGGCCCGCCCTGGCGGCCCAGGCCGCCCGGCTCGACGCCCACGTACAGGAGCACCCGGCCACGGCCGCGGCGGACATGGCCCGCACCCTGGCCACCGGCCGCGCCGGACTCCGGCACCGGGCCGCGGTGCTACGGCCCGGCGACGAGCCGATGCGCAAGGCCCTCGCCGCGCTCGCCGCCGCCGGAACCGACGACCACCTGATCACCGGCACGGCCGCCGCCACGGGCGCGACCGCGTTCCTCTTCCCCGGCCAGGGCAGCCAGATCGCCGCAGCGGGCGCCGAACTCCACCGACACCACCCCGTGTTCGCCGACGCACTCGACGAGGTGCTCGCCCACTTCGCACCGCACGTCGACGTGCCGCTGCGGGACGTCATGTTCGCGACCGGGGACGGCCCGTACGCCGGGCTGCTGCACCGCACCCGCTACACCCAGCCCGCCCTGTTCGCCCTCGGAGTCGCCCTGCACCGGCTCCTCGCCCACCACGGGGTCCGGCCGGACCTGCTCATCGGCCACTCCGTCGGCGAGTTGACCGCCGCGCACCTCGCCGGGGTGCTCTCCCTCACCGACGCCTGCGCCCTGGTCGCGGCGCGCGGTCGGCTGATGGACGAACTGCCCGACGGCGGCGTCATGGTGGCGGTGGAGGCCGGCGAGGACGAGGTCCGCGCCCTGCTCACCGAGGACACCGTCTCCGTCGCGGCGGTCAACGGGCCCACCGCCGTGGTGCTCAGCGGCGAGGCCGAGGCGGTCGAGGCGGTCGCCGGGCAACTGCGCGGGCGGGGACGCCGCGTGCGGCGCCTGGACGTCAGCCACGCGTTCCACTCCACGCGGATGGCACCGATGCTGGACGCCTTCCGCAGGGTCGCGGCCTCCGTCACCTACGCCGCGCCCCGGCTGCCCGTCGTCAGCAACCTGACCGGTGAACTCGCCACCGGCGACGACCTGCGGACCGCCGACTACTGGGTGCGCCACGTCAGCGGCACCGTGCGGTTCCTCGACGGCGCCCGGAGTCTGCACGCCGCGGGCGCCGTCACCTTCGTCGAGGTGGGGCCGGGCCGGGTGCTCTCGACCCTGCTCGCCGGCGCACTGGCCGACGCCCCCGCGGCGGTGCCGCTGCTCGGCGCGCAGGACGCACCGGAGCCGCAGGCCGTCACCGCCGCGCTGGCCGCACTGTGGGTCCGCGGCGCACCCGTCGCCTGGCACCCCACCGGGCACCCCGTCGACCTGCCCACGTACCCGTTCGAGCACCAGCGGTTCTGGCCGCGCGAACTGCCGGCGAGCCCCGGCACCACCGCCGATCCCGCCGACGCCTGGCGCTACCGCATCACCTGGGAGCCCCTGACCGCCGCGCTGCGGCCCCGGCTCGGCGGACCGTGGCTGCTCGTCGTCCCCGCCGAGGGCGCCGACGCCCTCGCCGAGACCGCCCGGGAGGCGCTGACCGCGTACGGCGCCGAGGTCACCGTGTGGAGCAGCGGTTCCGCGCGGTCCGCGACGCTCACCGACCGCCTCGACGCACTCGGCGGGGCAGCGGCCGTGGCGGGCGTGCTGTCGCTGCTCGCCCTGGGCGACGATCCGCTCACCGCCACCCTGCGACTCGTCCAGGACACCGGCCGGGCCCGGATCACCGCCCCCCTGTGGTGTCTGACCTCGGGCGTCGCCCAGGACGGCCCGCCCGACCCGGAGCAGGCGCAGGTGTGGGGCTTCGGCCGGGTGGCGGCCCTGGAACTGCCCGAACGGTGGGGCGGGTTGGTCGACGTCCCGGGCACACCCCATGACGGTCTCGCCCGACAGCTCGCCGCCGCGCTGGCCGGCACCTTCGGCACCGAGGACCAGATCGCGCTGCGCCCCGACGGCGCCCACGGCCGCCGCCTGGTGCACGACGTCCCCACCCCGGAGCCGTCCCCGAGCCGGTGGGCCACCAAGGGCACCGTCCTGATCACCGGCGGCACCGGCGGCATCGGCGTGCACCTGGCCCGGGCCCTCGCCGCGGACGGCGCCGAACACCTCGTCCTCACCAGCCGCCGCGGGCCCGACGCCCCCGGCGCCGGGGACCTCGTCACGGAGCTCGGGCGGCTCGGAGCCCGCGTCACCGTCGAAGCGTGCGACGTCGCCGACCGGGCCGCGCTCGGCTCGTTGCTGGACCGGTTGCGCGCGGCCGACGACCTGCCGCGGGCCGTGTTCCACGCCGCCGGCACCGTCACCGCCACCCGCATCGAAGACTGCACCCCGCAGCAGTGGCACGACGAACTCGCCGCGAAGGCGGTCGGCGCCGCCCACCTGGACGCGCTGTTCGCCGACGAACCGCTCGACGCGTTCGTGCTGTTCTCGTCGATCGCCGGGGTCTGGGGCAGCGGCGGGCAGAGCGGCTACGCAGCCGCCAACGCCCACCTCGACGCGCTCGCCGCCCGGCGCCGCGCCCGCGCCCTGTCCGCCACCTCCGTCGCCTGGGGGCCCTGGGCGGGCACCGGCATGGCCGACGGCGACGCCGGAACCAGTCTGCGGGCCCACGGCCTGCGCGGACTGGAACCCGCCGCCGCCCTCGACGCGCTGCGCCGCACCGTCGACCGGGGCGACACCTGCGTGGTGCTCGCCGACGTCGCCTGGGAACGCTTCGCACCGCCGTTCACCGCGGCCCGCCCCAGCGCCCTGCTGCGCGGCATACCGGAGGCGGCCACCACCGAAGCCCCCGCCGCGAACGACACCACCACCGGGTGGCGGCGCCGCTTCGCCGCACTGCCGCGGACCGCGCGGCTCGACCTGCTGCACGCCACGGTGGTCGCCGAAGCCGCCCGCGCCCTCGGCCACGACAGCGGCCACACCCTCGACCCCGACCGGCCGCTGCGCGAACTCGGGTTCGACTCGCTGACCACGGTGGACCTGCGCAACCGGCTCGTCGCGGCCACCGGCCTGTCGCTGCCCGCCACCCTGGTCTTCGACCACCCCACCGCCGACGCCCTCGCCCGGTACCTGCACACCCTGCTCACCGGCGCGGACGAGACCCCCGACGCACCGGTCGCCCACCTCGGCGACAGCGCGGAGCCCCTGGCCGTCGTCGCCATGGCCTGCCGCTTCCCGGGCGGGGTCCGCTCACCCGACGACCTCTGGCGACTCGTCACCGACGGGACCGACGCGATCGCCCCGATGCCGGCCGACCGCGGCTGGGACCTCGCCGCGCTCTACGACCCCGACCCCGAGCACCCCGGCACCTTCTCCACCACCGGCGGCGGGTTCCTCGACACGGCCGGCGACTTCGACGCGGAGTTCTTCGGCATCTCCCCGCGCGAGGCCCTGGCCATGGACCCGCAGCACCGGTTGCTGTTGGAGGCCGCCTGGGAAGCACTCGAAGGCGCCGGGATCGACCCGACCCGGGTGAAGGGCACCGCGGGCGGCGTGTTCGTCGGCGTCGCCGGACAGGGCTACGGCTCCGGCCCCGCAGGCACCGACGTCGAGGGACACCTGCTCACCGGCAACGTCTCCAGCGTCGCCTCCGGACGGATCGCCTACCACCTCGGGATCGAAGGACCCGCCGTCACCCTGGACACCGCCTGCTCCTCCTCGCTGGTCGCCCTGCACCTCGCCGGACAGGCGCTGCGCAGCGGGGAGTGCTCCTTCGCCCTGGTCGGCGGCGCCGCCGTGATGGCAGGACCCGACGTCTTCGTCGAGTTCAGCCGGCAGCGGGGCTTGTCCCCCGACGGCCGCTGCCGCGCCTTCGGCGACACCGCCGACGGCACCGGCTGGGGCGAGGGCGTCGGCATGCTCGTCGTCGAGCGACTGTCCGAAGCCCGCCGCCACGGACACCCGGTGCTCGCCGTGGTCCGCGGCTCGGCCGTCAACCAGGACGGCGCGTCGAACGGCCTGACCGCGCCCAACGGCCCGGCGCAGCAACGGGTGATCCGGCAGGCGCTGGCCAACGCGGGCGTCGAGGCCGCCGAAGTGGACCTGGTCGAGGCGCACGGAACGGGCACCGTCCTGGGCGATCCGATCGAGGCCCAGGCCCTGTTGGTGACGTACGGACAGGACCGTCCGCAGGGCCGACCGCTGCGGCTCGGCTCGTTGAAGTCCAACATCGGGCACACCCAGGCCGCGGCCGGTGTCGCCGGCATCATCAAGACCGTCCAGGCCCTGCGGCACGGCGTGCTGCCCCGCACCCTGCACGCGGACGAGCCCAGCAGCCGCGTCGACTGGTCCGCCGGCGAGGTCGTCCTCCTCGCCGAGGCCCTGCCCTGGACCACCGAGGGCCGACCGCGACGCGCCGGAGTCTCCGCCTTCGGCATGAGCGGCACCAACGCCCACGTCATCCTCGAAGAGGCAGCGCCGGCCGAGACGTCCACGACCACCGGGGCACCGCCCGCGGGCGCCGTGCCGTGGGTGCTGTCGGCGCGCACCGCACCCGCGCTACGGGCCCAGGCCGCCCGGCTGCGCACCCATCTGGCGCTGCACCCCGAACTCACGGCCGGTGTCGTGGCCCGGGACCTGGCCCGCACCCGGACGGCGTTCCCCGTCCGCGCCGCCCTGGTGGGCACCACGGACGACGCGCTCCGGGCGGCGCTCACCGCCGTCGCCGACGGGCAACTGGCCGCCGGAGTCACCCGCGGCAGCGCCTCACCCAGCCGCACCGTCTTCGTCTTCCCCGGCCAGGGCTCGCAATGGCCCGAGATGGCCGCCGACCTGCTGGACACCGCACCGGAGTTCGCCGCGCGCATCGCCGACTGCGAACGGGCCCTAGCCCCGCACGTGGACTGGTCGCTGACCGACGTCCTGCGCACCGCGCCGGGCGCCGCCTCGCTGGACCGGGTCGACGTCGTACAACCGGCCCTGTTCGCCGTGATGGTGGCGCTCGCCGCACAGTGGCGCGCCCTCGGCGTGGAACCCGACGCCGTCATCGGCCACAGCCAGGGCGAGATCGCCGCGGCCTGCGTCGCCGGAGCCCTGTCCCTCGACGACGCTGCGGCGACCGTCGCCCTGCGCAGCCGGGCGCTGCGCACCCTGCACGGCACCGGCTCCATGCTGTCGCTGGCCGCACCCCGGGACCGCGTCGAGGACCTGCTCGCCCCGTACGGCGACCGGGTCTGCGTGGCCGCGGTCAACGGCCCGGCGGCGGTGACCGTCGCCGGCGACCCCGAGTCGCTGACGGCCCTGGCGGACGCCGCCGCACGCGAAGACGTGCGGACCCGACGGCTCCCCGTCGACTACGCGTCCCACTCGCCCCACGTGGCCGCCGTGCGCGAAGAACTGCTGGCCGAACTCGCCGACCTGCGGCCCCGGCCCGCGGAGGTACCCCTCCACTCGACGGTCACCGGCGAGTACGTCGACGGCGAGACGCTCGACGCCGCCTACTGGTACCGCAACCTGCGCGAGACGGTCGAGTTCGCCCGCAGCACCGCACGACTGCTGGACGACGGCTTCACCCGCTTCATCGAGGTGAGCCCGCACCCCGTGCTCACCGCGGGCATCGACGGGTGTGCCGAGGAACAGGGCCGCCCGGTGACCGCCCTCGGCACGCTGCGCCGCGACGACGGCGGCTGGCCCCGGCTGCTGACGGCCCTCGGCGACGCCTGGACCGACGGCGCCGCCGTGTCCTGGGAGCGGGTGCCCACCGTCGCCGCCCCCGGAACGGCCGTGCCGCTGCCGACCTACGCCTTCCAACACGAACGCCACTGGCTGCCCACACCGGGCCGGCGCGATCCGGCGGCGTCGACCGACGGCCCCGGGCTCGCCTACCGCACCCGCTGGCAGCCGGCCCCGGAGACCACCGGAGCACCGCTCGACGGGAACTGGCTGCTCCTCGTCCCCGAAGGACTGCCCCGGGACCACCCGGCGGTCGCGGCCTGCGAACGGGCGCTGCTGCTCGGTGGCGCGCAGCCCACCGTCCTCGACTGGACGGACCGTGCCGGAGCCGAACTCCTCGCCGGCGCGGGGCAGCCGACCGGGATCGTGTCGCTGGTCGCCCTGGGCGGGGACACCACCGGTACGGAGCCCACCACGGCTCCCGCCGCACTGGTGTCCACCGTGGAACTGGTGCGCGCACTGGACTCCGTCGGCAGCACCGCACCGCTGTGGTGCGTCACCACCTCGGCGGTGACCGTCGGCGGCGAACCGCCGTCCCACCCCGACCAAGCCGGTCTGTGGGGCCTCGGTCAAGTCCTGCTGCTGGAACAGGAGGCCCGCTTCGGCGGCCTGCTCGACCTGCCCGCCGCACCCGGCGACGACCTCGCCGAACGGATCGCGTCGCTGCTCGCCGGCGGACACGACGAGGACCAGATCGCCCTCCGGGACGGGCGCCGGTTCGTCCGCCGCCTGGTGCGCGCCGACCAGCCGGTGGCCCCGGCACCACGGACCTGGACACCCGCGGGCCGCCCCGCACTGGTGACGGGCGGGCTCACCCCCCTCACCGCAGGGCTCGCCCGGTGGCTGGCCGGCGGCGGCGCCACCCGCGTGCTGCTCACGGACGCCACCGGCAGCGACGACACCGAGGTCGGGGAGCTGCGCCGGGAACTGGCCGACCTGGGGGCGCACCTCACCGTCACCGACCGCGCCGCCACCGACCCCGCCGTGCTCGACGCCCTGGACGGGCAGGCCCCCGGGACCCTCGTGCACCTGGTCGCCGCGGGGGAGCCGGGCACCGCCCTGGCCACGCTGACCGCGAACGAACTCGACGCCGCCGTCCGCACCACGGTGGCCCCGGTCCACCACCTGGACTCGCTGGCCGCCCCGGACGCCACCCTGGTGGTCCTCACCCCGCTGCACGCGGTGTGGGGCGCGGCCCGCCGGGGCGCGGCCTCCGCCGCCCTCACCACCCTCGACGCCCTCGCCGGGCAGCGCCGCGCCCGCGGGCTGCCCACCCTCGTGGTCGCCGTCGGCGGACAGGAACCGGGGGCCGCCGCCGCCGACCGGCCGCTCGCCCCGGACACCGTCACCGCGCGGCTCCAGCACCTGTTGGACCACGAGGCGACCGGCGAGGTGATCGCGGACGTCGACCTGACCCGCATCATCGCCTCCATCCCCAGCACCCGGGCCCTCGGCCTGATGCGGGAACTACCGGAGATCGCCCGGGCCCTGCGCGAGACCCCGGCCGACGACGGCGCCCCCGCCGCCGAACTGGCCGCCCGGCTCGCCCCGCTCGACGAGCCGGCGCGGCGCCGGGAACTGCTGGACCTGGTCCTCGGTCACGCCGCCGCGGTCCTCGGACACAGCGACCGCAAGGCCGTGCGCCCCGACCGGGCCTTCTCGGACAGCGGCTTCGACTCGATGTTCGCCGTCCAGTTCCGCAACCAACTGCGGACCAGCACCGGCGTCCCGCTCAGCGCCACGGTCGTCTTCGACCACCCCACCCCCGAGGCGCTGGTGGACGTCCTGTACGACGAGCTGTTCTCCGGGACGGCCGCGAGCGCCCAGGCACTGGCCGAGCTCCAGCGGCTGGAAGCCCTCCTCGAAGGGCTCGACCCGGACCTGCCGGGCGGCCGGGAGATCGGCGTGCGCCTGACGAACCTCGTCCGCCGCTTCACCGCACCGAGCGATCCCGCCGACGACGGCGACCGGATCGACGGCGCCACCGCGGACGAGCTCTTCGACCTTCTCGACAACAACTACGGCATGGCCTGAGGAGCAACGACAGATGCCGAACGAGGACAAGCTCCTTGAGTACCTGCGCCGTGCGACCGCCGACCTCGGCCAGGCCCGCCGCCAGCTGCGCGAGGAGCAGGACACCCGCCACGAGCCCATCGCCGTGGTGGCCATGAGCTGCCGCTTCCCCGGCGGCGCCGACTCGCCGGAGCGGCTCTGGGACCTGGTGCACGACGGCATCGACGCGATCACCGAATGGCCGCGCAACCGCGGCTGGGACGTCGACGGGCTCTACCACCCCGACCCGGACCACCCGGGCACCTCGTACACGCGGGGCGGTGGATTCCTCGACGACGCGGGCGAGTTCGACCCGGCGTTCTTCGGCATCTCGCCGCGCGAGGCGCTCGCCATGGACCCGCAGCAGCGGCTGGTCCTGGAAACCGCGTGGGAGACGCTGGAACGCGCCGGCATCGTGCCGGCCGCACTGCGGGGCAGCGCCACCGGCGTCTTCGTCGGCTCGATGATGAGCGGCTACGGCGCCGGCTGCGCCCGGGTCCCCGAGGTGGAGGGCCTGCTCCACACCGGCACCACCAGCAGCGTCATCTCCGGCCGGCTGTCCTACGTGCTCGGCCTGTCCGGGCCGGCGCTGACCGTGGACACCGCCTGCTCCTCCTCGCTGGTCGCCCTGCACCTGGCCGTCCGGTCGCTGCGGGCGGGGGAGTGCTCCCTCGCGCTGACCGGCGGTGCCACCATCACCGCGGACCCCGATGCGTACGTGTCGTTCAGTCGACAGCGGGCCCTCGCCCCCGACGGGCGCTGCAAGGCCTACGCGGGCGCCGCCGACGGCACCATCTGGTCCGAGGGCGTCGGCATGATCCTCCTCGAACGGCTCTCCGACGCGGTGGCGAACGGCCATCAGGTGCTGGCCGTGATCCGTGGTTCGGCGGTGAACCAGGACGGTGCGTCGAACGGTTTGACGGCGCCGAACGGTCCGGCGCAGCAGCGGGTGATCCGGGCGGCGTTGGCGGACGCGCGGCTGTCGACGGCGGACGTGGACCTGGTGGAGGGCCACGGCACCGGCACCTCGTTGGGTGATCCGATCGAGGCGCAGGCGTTGTTGGCGACCTATGGCCAGGACCGTGCGGTGGAGCGGCCGTTGTGGTTGGGGTCGTTGAAGTCGAACGTGGGGCACACCTCGGCAGCCGCTGGTGTGGGTGGGGTGATCAAGATGGTGGAGGCGTTGCGGCACGGGGTGATGCCGGCGACGCTGCACGTGGACGAGCCCACCCCCCAGGTCGACTGGACCTCCGGCGCGGTACGGGTGCTGACCGAACGGCGCGACTGGACACCGGTGAACCGGGCGCGCCGGGCGGCGGTCTCCGCGTTCGGCGTCAGCGGCACCAATGCGCACGTCGTCCTGGAACAGGCACCCGAAGCCGAAACCCCGACCGGGGAACCGGCCGCACCGGTGACCGGAGCCCTGCCGTACGTCGTCTCCGCGCGCACCGAGGAAGCCCTGAGCGCCCAGGCGCGCGCCCTGCTCGCCCAGTGGGACCGCACCCCGGTCCAGGACCCCGCCGCGGTGGCCCGGGCCCTGGCCACCACCCGCACCTCCTTCGAACACCGCGCCGTCGTGGTGGCCGCCGACCGTGACGGACTCCGCGAGGGGTTGCGCGCCCTCGCCGCCGACCAGCAGGCCGCCCACCTGGTGCGCGGTACCGCGGTCGCCACCGGTCGGACGGTGTTCGTGTTCCCGGGGCAGGGTGCGCAGTGGGTGGGTATGGCGCGGGAGTTGTGGGAGGAGTCGCCGGTGTTTGCGGCGCGGATGGTGGAGTGTGAGGCGGCTTTGGGGCCGTTTGTGGGGTGGTCGTTGGGTGAGGTGGTGCGGGGGGGTGGTGAGTGGGATCGGGTGGATGTGGTGCAGCCGGTGTTGTTTTCGGTGATGGTGTCGTTGGCGGAGTTGTGGGGTTCGTTTGGTGTGGTGCCGGATGCGGTGGTGGGGCATTCGCAGGGGGAGATTGCGGCTGCGGTGGTGGCGGGTGGTTTGTCGTTGGAGGACGGGGCGCGGGTGGTGGCGTTGCGCAGTCGTGCGCTGCGGGCCCTCGCCGGCCGAGGCGCCATGGCCTCCGTGGCGCTGCCCCGCGAACAGGTCGAGCAGGCGCTCGCCGACCGCCCGGGACAGCTGTCGGTCGCCGCCGTCAACGGTGCCGCCGCCACGGTCGTGGCCGGGGACGTCGCCGCCGTCGACGCACTGATCGCCCGCTACGAGGCCGAGGACGTCCGCGTCCGCCGCATCGACGTCGACTACGCCTCCCACTCCGCACACGTCGAGCAGATCCGGACCGAACTGCTGGACGTGCTCGCCGACATCCGTCCGCGCAGCGGCGAGGTGCCGTTCTTCTCCACCGTGGACGTGTCCTTCACGGACACCGCGGAACTGGACGCCGCCTACTGGTACCGCAACCTGCGCAGCACCGTCCGCTTCGCCGACGCCACCCGCGTACTGCTCGACGAGGGCTACGGGTTCTTCGTCGAGACCAGCCCCCACCCCGTGCTCACCTACGGCATCGCGGAGACCGCCGACGAGGCCGGGATCGACGCCGCCGCCGTCGGCACGCTACGCCGGGACCGCGGCGGCCTCGCCACCTTCCTGACCTCCTTCGGCGAGGCGTACGCCCGCGGACTGGCCCCCGACTGGCGGGCCCTGTTCCCCGACACGGCCACCGGGGCGCCCGCACTGCCCACCTACGCCTTCCAGCGCCGCTGGTACTGGCTCCAGCGCCCGCCCGGTGAAACCGCCGACGCCCCCACCGAGCACCCCGCCGACGCCGTGTTCTGGCAGATCGTCGGCGACAAGGACCTGCCCGCCTTCACCGCCGCCCTCGGCCTGGACGCCGGTGACACCGTGAACGCCGTCCTGCCCGCGCTCGCCGCCTGGCGCCGCCAGCACGAAGCACGGGCCACCGCCGACTCCTGGCGCTACCGCACCGACTGGACGCCGCTCACCGGACGCCCAGGTGCCGCCCCCACCGGCACCTGGCTGCTCGTGACCTCCGCGGCCACCGAGGGCGACCCGCTGCCCGCGGCCTGCGCGGACCTGCTGACCGCCGCCGGTGTCACCGTCGTCCCCGTGCCGCTCGCCGCGACCGACGACGACCGGGCGACGCTCACCGCACGCCTCAGCGCCCTGCTCGCCGAGCAACCCGCACCCGTGAGCGGGGTGCTGTCGCTGCTCGCCCTGGACGAGACGCCGCACCGGCGGGCCGCGCAGATGACCGACGGCACCGCGCTCAGCCTGGTGCTGCTGCAAGCCCTCGGCGACGCCGGCTGCACCGCCCGCCTGTGGTGGGCCACCTCCGGGGCCGTCGACGCCGGCGCCGCCCCGCTCACCAGCCCCGCCCAGAGCCTGATCTGGGGGCTCGGCCGGGTCGCCGCACTGGAACACCCCGAGCGCTGGGGCGGGCTCGTCGACCTGCCCGCCACCCTCGACGAACGCACCGCCGACCGACTGCGGCAGGTCCTCGCCGGACTCGACGACGAGGACCAGGTCGCCGTCCGCAGCACCGGCACCCACGGGCGCCGGCTGGTGCGGTCCGAGCACGGCGACGGCTCCGACGCCCGCCCCTGGAGCCCCGACGGCACCACCCTCATCACCGGCGGCACCGGCGGCGTGGGCCTCCAGGTCGCCCGCTGGCTCGCCGAGCGCGGCGCCCGCCACCTCGTCCTGGTCAGCCGGCGCGCCGACACCGCCGCCGGAGCAGCCGAGTTGGTCACCGAGCTCGCCGAGCGCGGCACCCGGGTCGACCTCGCCCCCTGCGACGTCACCGACCGCGAAGCCCTCGCCGCCCTGGTCGCCGGGGTGCGCCGCGCCGGCGCCGACATCCGTACCGTCATCCACGCCGCCG
Source organism: Streptomyces sp. NPDC127068 (assembly GCF_042724695.1). Classification (NCBI taxonomy): domain Bacteria; kingdom Bacillati; phylum Actinomycetota; class Actinomycetes; order Kitasatosporales; family Streptomycetaceae; genus Streptomyces; species Streptomyces sp. NPDC127068. The sequence continues at coordinate 162,871 of NZ_JBHXEN010000002.1, forward strand.
GCACCGGGGTACTGCTGCCGCTGGCGCAGACGAACCCCGACCACTTCGCCGAAACCCTGCACGCCAAGGTCACCGGAGCCGACAACCTCGACGCCGTCTTCACCGAGCAGGCACCGGACGCCTTCGTCCTGTTCTCCTCCATCTCGGCGATCTGGGGCAGCGGCGAACACGGCGCCTACGCGGCGGCCAACGCCTACCTCGACGGCCTCGCCGAGCAGCGCCGCAGCCGCGGTCTGCCCGCCACCTCCGTGGTGTGGGGCATCTGGGACCCCGCCGACGGCGGCGGCATGGCGGAGAACCTCGCCGAGGAACAACTGCGCAGCCGCGGCGTCCCGTTCATGTCGCCGGCCGTGGCGCTCACCGCGTTCCAGGGCGTGCTCGACCACGACGAGACCGTCACCGCCGTCGCCGCCGTCGACTGGGCGCGCTTCGCCCCGGTCTTCACCTCCGTACGGCCCAGCCCGCTCATCGGTGACCTGCCCGAGGTGCGCCGCGTCCTGGACGCCGCCCAGGAGACGCACGGCGCCGACGAACAGGGCGCCGCCGCGGTCCTGCGCAACCGTCTGCTCGACGCCCCGCCGGCCGACCGCGACCGGATGCTGACCGACCTCGTCCGCGGTCACGCCGCGGACGTCCTCAGTCATGACTCGGCCGCCGCGGTCGACCCCGACCGGGCCTTCCGCGACCTCGGCTTCGACTCGCTGACCGCCGTCGACATGCGCAACCGGCTCAACTCCGCGACCGGACTGCGGCTACCGGTCACCGTCATCTTCGACTACCCCTCGGCAACCGCACTCGGGCGCCACGTCGGTGAACTGCTGCTGGGCTCCACCAGCGCCGCCGCACCGGTGCCCGTCACCGTCGCCACCGACGACGACCCGATCGTCCTCGTCGCCATGGCGTGCCGCTACCCCGGTGGCGTCACCAGCCCGGACGAGCTGTGGGACCTGCTCGTCGCGGGCGGCGACGCCGTCACCGCACTGCCCGCCGACCGCGGCTGGGACCTCGCCTACGACGCCGACCCGGACCGGCCCGGCACCACGTACACCGTGGAGGGCGGCTTCCTGCACGACGCCGCCGCGTTCGACGCGGCGTTCTTCGGCATCTCCCCGCGCGAAGCGCTCGCCATGGACCCCCAGCAACGGCTGCTCCTGGAGATCTCCTGGGAAGCGGTCGAACGCGCCGGGATCAGCCCCGCGGCGCTCCGCGGCAGCCGCACCGGAGTCTTCGCCGGCGGCGCCTACCAGGGGTACGGCGGCCACGCGGTGCCCGAGGAGATCGAGGGCCACCTGATCGCCGGGGTGTCCACCAGCGTCCTGTCCGGCCGGGTCGCCTACAGCCTCGGTCTGGAAGGGCCCGCCGTCACCGTCGACACGGCCTGCTCCTCCTCCCTGGTCGCCCTGCACCTGGCCGCCCAGTCGCTGCGCAGCGGCGAATGCGACCTGGCCCTGGCCGGCGGCGTCACCGTGCTCGGCGCCCCGCTGTCACTGACCGGCTTCAGCCGCCAGCGCGGACTGGCCCGCGACGGCCGCTGCAAGTCCTTCGGCGCCGACGCCGACGGCTTCGGCATCGCCGAGGGCGCCGGCGTGCTGGTCCTGGAACGCCTGTCCGACGCCCGCCGCCACGGCCACCCCGTACTCGCGGTCATCCGGGGCTCCGCGGTCAACCAGGACGGCGCCAGCAACGGCCTCACCGCCCCCAACGGCCTCGCCCAGCAACGGGTCATCCGCAGCGCCCTCGCCGCCGCCGGCCTCGCCGCGGCCGAGGTCGACGTGGTGGAGGCGCACGGCACCGGCACCCGACTCGGCGACCCGATCGAAGTGCAGGCGCTGTTGGCCACGTACGGGCAGGACCGGCCCGCGGACGGGCCGCTGCTCCTGGGCTCCGTCAAGTCGAACATCGGGCACACCCAGGCCGCCTCCGGCGTCGCCGGGATCATCAAGCTCGTCCAGGCGCTCCGGCACGACCTGCTGCCGCGGAGCCTGCACTGCGCGGAGCCGACCCCGGACGTCGACTGGTCCTCCGGCGCCGTCGCCCTGCTGACCGAGGCCCGGCCGTGGACGGCCGAGGACCGCCCCCGCCGCGCGGGCGCCTCCTCCTTCGGCCTCAGCGGCACCAACGCCCACGTCATCATCGAACAGGCACCCGCGGCCGACGCGCCGGACCCGGCCGATGAGCCCGACCCGGCCGCCGGACCCGACCCGGCCGTGGCCTGGCCGCTGTCGGCACGGACCGCGGGCGCCCTGCGCGGCCAGGCCCACCGGCTCGCCGACCACCTCAGCCACCACCCCGAGCTGCGCCCGGCGGACGTCGCCCACTCCCTGCTGCACGACCGGACCACGTTCGAACACCGCGCCGTCGTCGCCGGCCACGACCGCGCCTCCCTGCTCGCCGGCCTGACCGCGCTCGCCCAGGACCGGGCCGCCGACCACCTCGCCCAGGGCCTCGTCGGCGTGCCCGGCCGGACCGTGTTCGTCTTCCCCGGGCAGGGCCCGCAGTGGGCCGGGATGGCCCGCGAACTGCTGGACGAGTCGCCGGTGTTCGCGGAGCGGATGGCCCAGTGCGAGGCGGCACTGGCCCCGCACGTCGACTGGTCGCTCCTGGCCGAGGTGCGCGCGGGCGCCGAGTGGGACCGCGTCGACGTGATCCAACCCGTCCTGTTCTCGGTGATGGTGTCACTGGCCGCGGTGTGGCAGTCCTACGGCGTACGTCCGGACGCCGTCATCGGGCACTCCCAGGGCGAGGTGGCGGCGGCGGTCGTCGCCGGCGCGCTGTCCCTCCAGGACGGCGCACGCCTCATCGCCCTGCGCAGCAAGGCCCTGCTGCCCCTGGTCGGCCACGGCGGGATGCTGTTCGCCGCCACGTCCGTCGACCGGGTCACCGACCACCTCGCACCCTGGGCCGACCGGCTCTCCGTCGCCGCGGTCAACGCCCCCGGCTCCGTCAGCGTCTCCGGCGACCCGGCCGCGCTGCGGGAGCTCGGCGACCGCCTCGCGGACGAGGGCATCATGTGCTGGCCGCTGCCCGGCGTCGACTTCGCCGGCCACTCCCCGCAGGTCGACGCCCTACGGGACGAACTGCGCGCCGCGTTCGCCGAGGTCGTGCCGCGCCCGGCGGACGTCACGTTCTGCTCCACCGTCGCCGGCGCCCCCGTCGACACCACCACCCTCGACGCCGCGTACTGGTACCGCAACCTGCGCGAACCGGTGGCCTTCGGCGCGGCCCTCACCTCGCTGCTCGACACCGGGCACACCGTGTTCGTCGAGATCAGCCCCGATCAGGCTCTCGGCGTCTGGCTCCAACAGGCCCTGGAAGCCGCCGACGTGGACGGCTGCGTCACCGGCACCCTGCGCACCGGGGACGGCGGCCTCGCCCGGATGTTCACCTCGCTGGGCACCCTGCACGCACACGGCGTACCGGTGGACTGGAACGCCGCCCTCACCGGCACGGGGGGCCGCCGCACCGAGCTGCCCACATACGCCTTCGAACACGGCCGCTACTGGATCCAGCCGCCGACCGCCGATGCCGAGGCCGGCCCGTCCGACAACGGCAGCGCGGACCACGGCTTCTGGACGGCGGTGGAGGACGGGGACCTCGCCACCGTCGCGACCACCCTGCAACTCGCCGACGAGCAGGCCCGGCAGTCGCTGGAGGCCGTCCTGCCGGCGCTCTCCTCGTGGCACCGCGACCGCCGCGACCGGGGCACCGTCGACACCTGGCGCTACCGGGTCACCTGGGCGCCGGTCCAAGCCCCCGCCGGGTCCCCGGAGCTGTCCGGCACCTGGTGGCTGGTCGTCCCCGCCGCTGCCGCCGCCGAACCGTTCGTCACCGCCTGCGCCGCCGCCCTGACCCGGCACGGCGCCCGCACCGTCACCGTCCCCGTCGACGCCGATGGCAACGACGACCGCGCGACCCTCGCCGCCGTGCTGTGCGCACACGCTGCCGCGGGCGCCCCCGACGGGGTGCTGTCCCTGCTCGCTCCGACCGCCGCGCCGCACTCCGCGGACGCCGCGCTGCCCGCGGCCCTGGCCCTGACCGCCGCCCTGGTGCAGGCACTCGGCGACGCCGGCGTCACCGCCCCGATGTGGGCCCTCACCACCGAAGCGGTGGCCGTGCACCGCGGTGACCTGGTGACCGGCGCCGAGCAGGCCATGGTCTGGGGCCTCGGCGCGGTGGCGGGCATGGAGTACCCGCAGCGCTGGGCCGGCCTCGTCGACCTGCCCGCGCACCCCGACGACCGGGCCCTGGCCCGGCTGGTGAGCGTGCTCGCCGGCCTCGACGGGGAGGACCAGGTGGCGGTCCGCTCCAGCGGCGTCTTCGCCCGCCGTCTGGTGCACGCCGCCCCCCAGACCGCCCCGGACACCGCACCGGGCTGGGCCCCGGAGGGCACCACCCTGATCACCGGCGGCACCGGCGCCCTCGGCGCGCACGTCGCCCGCTGGCTCGCCCGGGCCGGCGCCCCCCGGATCGTGCTCGCCAGCCGCACGGGCCCGGACGCCCCCGGCGTGGCCGACCTGCTCGCCGAGCTGACGGCGCTGGGCACCGAGGCGGTGGCCGTCGCCTGCGACGTCACCGACCGGGCGGAGCTGGCCTCGCTGCTGGGCGAGATGCCCGCCGACCGCCCGCTGCGGGCCGTGGTGCACGCCGCCGGTGTGCTCGACGACGGAGTCCTCGACAACCTCACCCCCGAACGGGCCGTACGGGTCCTCGACCCGAAGGCCCGGGCCGCCACCCACCTCGACGCCCTCACCCGCGACGCCGACCTGACCGCGTTCGTCCTGTTCTCCTCCCTCGCCGCGACCCTGCCGGGCACCGGTCAGGGCAGCTACGCCGCGGCCAACGCCTACCTGGACGCCCTGGCCGAGCAGCGGCGCGCGCGCGGTCTGCCCGCCACCTCCGTCGCCTGGGGCCTGTGGGCCGGCGACAGCGCCGCCGCCTCCTCCCGGGACCGGCTGGTCGGCGCGGGCCTGCGGCCCATGGAACCCGAACTGGCCCTCACCGCCCTCCAGGAGGCGCTCACCGCGGGGGAGACCCGGCTCGTCGTCTCCGGCTTCGACTGGGAGCAGTTCACCCGGGCCTCCGTCACCCTGCGGCCCAACACCACCCTGCGGGACCTGCCCGAGGCCGTGCCGTTCCTGAACTCCGGACTCGGCGACGGCGACGGGGGCGCCTCGTTCGTCGGGCGCCTCACCGCGCTCTCCGCCGCGGAACGCGACGAGGAACTGCACGCCCTGGTGCGCACCCAGGTCGCCCAGACGCTGGGCCACGACGACCCGGCCGCCGTCGAACCCGGGCGCGCGTTCCAGAGCCTCGGCTTCGATTCGCTGACCGCCGTCGACCTGCGCAACCGGATCGCCTCCGCCACCGGGCTGCGGCTGTCGGTGACCCTGGCGTTCGACCACCCCACCGTCACCGCCCTGGTCGGACACCTCAACGAGCTGCTGGGCACGGCCCCCGCGGGCACCGAAGCGGCGCGGCCGACGCCCGTGCCGACCGCCCCGGTGGACGACCCGATCGCCATCGTCGCCATGAGCTGCCGCTACCCCGGGGACGTGGAGTCGCCCGAGGACCTGTGGCGACTGGTCGTCGACGGCACCGACGCGATCTCCCCGTTCCCCGGGGGCCGCGGCTGGGACCTCGACCTGCTGTACTCCGCCGACCCGGAACAACTGGGCACCTCGTACACCCGTGAGGGCGGCTTCCTGCACCGCGCCGACGAGTTCGACCCGGCGTTCTTCGGCATCGCCCCGCGCGAGGCGCTGGCGATCGACCCGCAGCAGCGGCTGCTGCTCGAAATCACCTGGGAGGCGTTCGAGCGGGCCGGGATCGACCCGCTGACCCTCAAGGGCGGTCGGGGCGGCGTCTTCGTCGGCTCCAGCTACCACGACTACGGAGCCAGGGTGCAGCAGCCCTCCGAGGAATTGGAGGGCTACCTCGGCCTCGGGAGCGCCGGCAGCGTCGCTTCCGGTCGGATCGCGTACACGCTGGGGATGGAGGGCCCGGCGATCACCGTGGACACCGCGTGCTCCTCGTCGCTGGTCGCCATCCACCTCGCCGCGCAGGCGCTGCGCGGCGGCGAGTGCACGATCGCGGTCGCCGGCGGGGTCGCCGTGATGTCCACCCCCGGCTCGTTCGTCGAGTTCAGCCGCCAACGCGGACTGAGCACCGACGGCCGGTGCAAGCCGTTCGCCGCCGCCGCGGACGGCACCGCCTGGGCCGAGGGCGCCGGCGTGGTGGTACTCGAACGGCTGTCCGACGCGCGGCGGCACGGTCACCCCGTGCTCGCCCTGGTCCGCGGTTCCGCGGTCAACCAGGACGGCGCCAGCAACGGGCTCACCGCCCCGAACGGCCCCTCGCAGCAGCGCGTCATCGGCCAGGCGCTCACCAATGCGGGACTCACCCCGGCGGACATCGACGCCGTCGAAGCGCACGGCACGGGCACCCGGCTCGGCGACCCGATCGAAGCACAGGCACTGCTCGCGGTGTACGGGCCGGACCGGCCCGCGGACCGACCGCTGCTGCTGGGCTCGCTGAAGTCCAACATCGGCCACGCCCAGGCCGCCGCCGGCATCGGCGGCGTCATCAAGATGGTCGAGGCCATGCGCCACGGCACGCTGCCCCGCACCCTGCACGTGGACCGGCCCACCCCGCTGGTCGACTGGTCGTCCGGCTCCCTGGAACTGGTGACCGAGAACACCGCCTGGCCCGAGACCGGCCGCCCCCGCCGCGCCGCGGTGTCCTCCTTCGGCGTCAGCGGCACCAACGCCCACACCGTCATCGAACACGTCCCCGACGAGACGACGACCCCGGACCGGGGCGCGCACCGGACGGCCCCGTGGCTGATCTCCGCGCGCAGCGACCGGGCCCTGCGCGCCCAGGCCGAGCAACTGCTCGCGTACGCCGTCCGGGAACCCGCCCCGGCCCTCACCGACACCGGGCGGGCCCTCGCGACGACCCGCAGCGCCTTCGAGTACCGGGCGGCCGTGGTGCCCCCGCACCCCGAGGACCGGGAAGCGCTGCTCGCAGGGCTCCGGGCGATCGCCACCGGCGGCACCGCACCGGGCGTCGTACAGGGCCGGCCGACGCAAGGCAGGACGGCCTTCCTCTTCGCCGGGCAGGGCAGCCAGCGGCCGGGCATGGGCCGGGAACTCTACGACGCCCACCCCGTCTTCGCCGACGCGTTCGACACCGTGTGCGCGCACCTCGACGTCCTGCTCGACCACCCCGTCCACGCGGTGGTGTTCGCCGCCGAAGGTTCCCCCGCCGCCGCGCTGCTGGACACCACCGAATACACCCAACCGGCGCTGTTCGCCCTCGAAGTGGCGCTGTTCCGGCTGCTGGAACACTGGGGCGTCACCCCCGGGCTGCTCCTCGGCCACTCGGTCGGCGAGCTCACCGCCGCGCACGTCGCCGGCGTGCTGTCGCTGCCCGACGCGGCCCGGTTGGTGGCCGCCCGCGGTCGCCTCATGCAGAACGCGCCGCAGGGCGGGGCGATGGTCGCCCTGAACGCCTCCCCGGAACGGACCCGGTCCCTACTGGACGGGGTGCCGGGACGCGTCGCCGTCGCCGCCGTCAACGGGCCGGCGTCCACCGTGGTGTCGGGCGACGAGGCGGCCGTGCTCGACGTCGCCGCGCGCTGGCGGGACCTCGGCGGCAAGACCCGCCGGCTCACCGTCAGCCATGCGTTCCACTCGCCGCACATGGACGGCCTGCTCGACGAGTTCCGCCGGGTCGCGGAGGACATCGACTACCGGGCCCCGCGCATTCCGGTCGTGTCGAACCTGACCGGGCGGGTCGCGACTGCCGAAGAACTGACCGACCCCGGCCACTGGGTCGCCCAGGTGCGCGAGGCGGTCCGCTTCCACGACGGCATGCGCGCCCTGGCGGAACAGGGCGCCACCCGCTTCGTCGAGTTGGGCCCCGACCAGTCGCTGACCGCGATGGGCCGCGACTGCCTGGACGACGCCGACCTCGACCCGGGCGCCCTGGTGCCGCTGCTGCGCAAGGACCGCGACGAGACCACCTCGGTGGCCACGGCCCTGGCCCAGCTGCACACCCTCGGCGTCGACGTCCGCTGGGCGGACTTCTTCCCCGCCGCCGGAGGCCACCCGGCACTGCCGACGTACGCCTTCCAGCGCGAGAGCTACTGGCTGGAGGCGAGCGCCGCACCCGTGGACCCGGCGGGCGCCGACCCGTCCGGGTCGGGGCACCCCCTGGTGGGCGCCACCGTGGAACTCCCCGACGGCGAGGGGTTCCTGTTCACCACCCGGCTGTCGACCCGCACCCACCCCTGGCTCGCCGACCACGCGATCCTCGGCACCGCACTGTTCCCGGCGACCGCGTTCGTCGAACTCGCCGTCCACGCCGGCGACCGGGCCGGCTGCGACCGCGTCGAGGAACTGCTCCTGGAAGCACCGCTCGCCCTCGCCCCGCAGGACGTGGTGCAGGTGCAGATCGCGGTCGGCGCACCCGGCGACGACGGGGCGCGCACCTTCACCGTGCACTCGCAGCCCCGGAACGTACCCGACCAGCCGTGGACCCGGCACGTCAGCGGCCTGCTCACCACCGGCGACCCGCTGGACGCCCAGGACCTGACGGCCTGGCCGCCGGCGGACGCCGAGCCGCTGGACGTCGACGGCCTCTACCAGCGCTTCGCCCAGGGCGGCTTCGCCTACGGCCCCGCGTTCCAGGGGCTGCACGCCGCCTGGCGCTGCGGCGAGGAGGTGTACGCCGAAGCCTCCCTGCCGCAGTCCCAGCACACCGACGCCCACCGGTACGCCCTGCACCCGGCCCTGTTGGACAGTGCCCTGCACGCGCTGACCTTCGGCGTGCTCGCCGGCTCGACCGAGAGCTGGCTGCCGTTCTCCTTCAACGGCCTGCGTCTGCACGCGGCCAGCGCCACCTCCCTGCGCATCCGGCTGCGGCCCGTCGGCCGGTCCGCCGTGGAGGTCCTGGCCGCCGACCCCCTCGGCAACCCGGTGGCGTCGATCCGCTCGCTGGAACTGCGGCCCGTCGCCGCGCAGCAGATCGGCGCCGAACGGTCCCGGGGCACGTACGAGGACCTGTTCCGCGTCGAATGGCCCGCCGGGCCCGCCCGGACCGAGACCGCCCCCGACTGGGTGGTGCTCGGCGACGGCGCGGGGTGGGCCGCCGCCGGCCTCACCCGCACCGCCGCCCACCTCACCGAACTCGCCGGATCCGCACCGACGCCGCCCGTGGTGCTGGCGGAGATCCCCACCGTCGCCACCACCGGACGGGACGAACCGACCGCCGTGCGCGAGGCCACCGAGTACGCCCTCGACCTCGTCCAACAGTGGCTGGCCGACGACCGGTTCAACGGCTCCCTGCTGCTGTTCGTGACCCGCGGCGCGGTCGCCGTCACCCCCGAACAGGACGTGCCGGACCTGGCCCACGCCGCGGTGTGGGGCCTGCTGCGCACCGCGCAGACCGAACACCCCGGCCGGTTCGCCGTCGTCGACCTGGACGACAGCACCGCCTCCGTGGCGGCCCTGCCCGGAGCCCTGGCGGCCGGTGAACCCCAACTGGCCCTGCGCGACGGAACGGCCCACCGGGCCCGCCTGGCCAGGGTCCCGCGCACCGAACCCGTCGCAACGGTCTGGGAACGCGGCGGCACCGTCCTGATCACCGGCGGCACCGGAGCGATCGGCCGGCACATCGCCCGCCACCTGGTGGCCGCGCACGGGGTGCGACGCCTGGTGCTCACCAGCCGTCGGGGCCCCGAAGCCGAGGGCGCCGCGGAACTGCGGGCCGAACTCGCCGGCCTCGGCGCCCACCTCGACGTCGTCGCCTGCGACGCCGCGGAGCGCGAACAACTGGCGGCCCTCCTGGCCGACCTGCCCGCACGGCACCCGCTCACCGGAGTGGTGCACATCGCCGGACTGCTCGACGACGGCGTGCTCGGCGCGATGACGCCCGAACGCCTGCACCGGGTGCTGCGCCCGAAGGTGGACGCCGCCGTGCACCTGGACGAACTCACCCGCGACCGGGACCTGTCGGCGTTCGTGCTGTTCTCCTCGATCGCCGGCGTCCTCGGCGGCATGGGCCAGGGCAACTACGCGGCGGCCAACGCCTTCCTCGACGCCCTGGCCCAGCGCCGCCGGGCCCGGGGACTGCCCGCGGCCACCCTCGACTGGGGCCTGTGGGCCACCACCGGCGGAATGAGCGGCGCCCTGGACGAGGCCGACCTGCGGCGCATCGCCCGCGGCGGCATCCTCGCCTTCTCCCCGCAGGACGGCACGGCCCTGTTCGACCTCGCCGTGGCCGCCGACCAACCGGCGGTCCTGCCGGTCCGGCTGGACCTGACGGCGATGGCGGAGAGCGGCTACCCGCCGCTCCTGCGCGGCCTGGTCCGCCCGCCGGCCCGCCGCGAAGCCGGCACCGGCGGCGCCGAGACCCTGGTGCAGCGCCTCGCCGGACAGTCCCCGACCGTCCGCGAGCGCACCCTGCTCGACCTCGTCCGCGTGCAGTCCGCCACCGTGCTCGGCTTCGCCGACCCGGCCGCCGTCGAGGCCGGACGGGGCCTGCTGGAACTCGGCTTCGACTCGCTCACCGCGGTCGAACTGCGCAACCGGCTCAACGCCGCGACGGGACTCCGGCTCCCGGCGACCCTGCTGTTCGACTACCCCACCCCGCAGGCCGTGGCCCGGCACCTGCTCGGCGAGCTGGCCCCGGCGGACGATCCGACGGCCGTCGCCGGGCTCGCCGAGATCGACCGGCTGGAGCAGGCGCTCTCCCTCGCGCCCGCCGCACCCGAGGTCCTGGACCGGCTCCAGGCCCTGTTCGCCAAGCTGCGCGCCGGCGCGGCACCCGACAGCGACCTGTTCGAAGAACGCCTGGACGGGACGAGCGACGACGACCTCTTCGACTTCATCGACAACGAACTCGGCACGTCGTGAGTGCGCACCGAACCGTCCCCACCCGGCTGGCCGAAGGCAGACGATCACGTGAACGATGACAAGCTCCGCGACTACCTCAAGCGGGTCGCGACGGACCTGCACCACACCCGCAAGCGCCTCGCCGAAGTGGAGTCCCGGCACCGGGAGCCCGTCGCCGTCATCGGCATGAGCTGCCGCTACCCGGGCGGGGTGCGGACCCCCGAGGACCTGTGGCGGATGGTCGTCACGGGCACCGACGCCATCACCGGGTTCCCGACCGACCGCGGCTGGGACATCGGGACCCTCTACGACCCCGACCGGGAACGGCCCAACACCACCTACGCGGCCGAGGGCGGTTTCCTCGACGGCGTCGGCGACTTCGACCCGGGCTTCTTCGGGATCTCCCCGCGCGAGGCCCTGGCCATGGACCCGCAGCAACGGCTGCTCCTGGAGACCACCTGGGAGGCGTTCGAACGGGCCGGCATCGACCCGACGACCGTGCGCGGCAGCGACACCGGCGTGTTCGCCGGAGTGATGTACCAGGACTACGCGCTGCGCCTGAACAGCGTCCCCGAGGACGTGCAGGGCTACATCGGCAACGGCATGTCCGACAGCGTGGCCTCGGGACGCATCTCGTACACCTTCGGCCTGGAAGGGCCGGCGGTCACCGTCGACACGGCCTGTTCGTCCTCGCTGATCGCCGTGCACCTGGCCGCGCACGCGCTGCGCCGCCAGGAGTGCTCCCTGGCCCTGGCCGGCGGTGCGATGGTCATGTCGACACCGGCCCCCTTCCTGGAGATGAGCCGGCAGGGCGGACTCGCGGGCGACGGGCGCTGCAAGTCGTTCGCGAACGAGGCCGACGGCACCGGTTGGGGCGAAGGCGTCGGCATGGTGCTGCTGGAACGCCTCTCCGACGCCCGCCGCAACGGCCACCCCGTGCTCGCGGTGGTGCGCGGCAGCGCCGTCAACCAGGACGGGGCGAGCAGCCGGCTCACCGCGCCCAACGGCCCGGCGCAGCAGCGGGTCATCCGCCGCGCCCTCGCCGATGCCCGGCTGGAACCGACGGACGTGGACGTGGTCGAGGCGCACGGCACCGGGACGGCCCTCGGCGACCCGATCGAGGCCCAGGCCCTGCTGGCGACGTACGGCAGCGACCGGCCCGCGGACCGGCCGCTGCTGCTGGGCTCGCTGAAGTCCAACATCGGGCACACCCAGGCCGCCGCCGGCGTCGGCGGCCTGATCAAGATGGTCATGGCGATGCAGCACGGCACCGTGCCGCCCACCCTGCACGCCGCGCACCCGACCAGCCAGGTCGACTGGACCAGTGGCGCCGTGCGGCTGGTCACCCGGCCCGAGGAGTGGCCGCAGAACGGACGGCCCCGGCGGGCCGCGGTCTCCTCCTTCGGCATCAGCGGAACCAACGGGCACGTCATCCTGGAACACGCCGAAGCCGACCCGGCGGAAGGGACCGAGCCCGAGCAGCCCGGCGCGCGGACCGTGCCCGTGCCGTGGCTGCTGTCGGGCCGCGACCGCGACGCCCTGCGGCAGCGGGCCAGGCACCTGCACGAGCACCTCGCCGCCCACCCGGACCTCGACCTCGACGCCACCGCACGGGCCCTGGCGACCACCCGGGCCACGTTCCCCCGGCGCGCCGTCACCCTCGCCGGCGACCGCACCGCCCTGCTGGCCGACCTGGCGGCCCTCGCCGACGACCTGCCCTCGCCCACCCTGGTCCGCGGCGGCGAACTCGCCACCGGTCGGACGGTGTTCGTGTTCCCGGGGCAGGGTGCGCAGTGGGTGGGTATGGCGCGGGAGTTGTGGGAGGAGTCGCCGGTGTTTGCGG
>NZ_JBHXEN010000002.1:175706-262203 GCF_042724695.1 Streptomyces sp. NPDC127068
GCGGGTGGTTTGTCGTTGGAGGACGGGGCGCGGGTGGTGGCGTTGCGCAGTCGTGCGCTGCGGGCCCTCGCCGGCCGAGGCGCCATGGCCTCCGTGCAGTGGGGCGCCGACCGGGTCCGCACTGAGATCGCGACTTGGGGCGAACGGCTCTCCGTCGCCGCCGTCAACAGCCCTGCCGCCACGGTCGTCGCCGGTGACGTGGAGGCCGTCGAGGGCTTCCTCGCCCACGCCGAGCGCAACGGCGTGCGCGCCCGCCGCATCGACGTCGACTACGCCTCCCACTGCGCCCACGTCGAACGCATCCGCACGGAACTGCAGGACCTGCTCGCCGGGATCAGCCCCCGCGACACGGAGGTCCCCTTCTACTCGACGGTGACCGGCGCACGCCTGGACACCCGGCAGCTCGACGCCGACTACTGGTACCGCAACCTGCGCAGCACCGTGGAGCTGGAACGCGCGGTGGGCGCCGTCCTGGCCGACGGGCCCTGCGCCTTCGCCGAGATGAGTCCGCACCCGGTGCTGACCGTCGCCGTCGAGGAGACCGCCGCCGCCCTCGGACACGAGGTCCCGGCCCTCGGCACCTTGCGCCGCGGCGAGGGCGGCCTCACCCGCTTCCACACCGCCCTCGCCGAGCGCTACGCGTACGGCGCCGACGTCGACTGGGGGCCCGCCCATGCGCATCTCCCGGCCCGCCACGTCGACCTGCCCACGTACCCCTTCCAGCGCCAGCGCTACTGGCTGGATGACGGCGCGCAACACGCCGTCGACGTGACCGGCGCCGGGCTGACCGCTGCCGGACACCCCCTGCTCGGCGCGATCGTCACGCTCGCCGACGGCGACGCCCTGGTGCTCACCGGCCGGCTCTCCGTACGCACCCACCCCTGGCTCGCCGAGCACGTGGTGCAGGGCTCCGCCCTGGTACCGGGCACCGCCTTCCTGGAACTCGCCGTCCGCGCCGGTGAACAGACCGGCTGCCCCCGGGTCGAGGAACTGACGCTGGAGGCGCCCCTCGTGGTGCCCGCGACCGGCGCCGTCGACGTGCAGCTCAGCGTCGGCGGGCCGGACCGCACGGGCCAGCGCCCGCTCACCCTGCACGCACGCTCCGCGGACGCCGCACCCGACGACCCGTGGGTCCGGCACGCCGGCGGCACCCTCTCGCCGCAGACCGCCCCCGAGCCCGCCGCCACCCTCGCCTGGCCGCCGCCCGGCGCCGAACCGGTCGACCTCACCGGCCTGTACGAGCGGTTCGCCTCGGGCGGCTTCGCCTACGGACCGCTCTTCCAGGGGCTGGACGCCGTCTGGCGCGACGGCGACGAGTACTACGCCGAAGCGGCCCTGCCGGCCGGGCAACGCACGGACGCCGACCTGTTCGGACTGCACCCGGCCCTGTTCGACGCGGTGCTCCACGTCACCGGTCTGTCCGGCGACGAGACCGGCCGGATGCCCTTCGCCTGGACCGGCGCCACCCTGCACTCCCGCGGGGCCGCCGCGGTCCGGGCCCGCATCACGCCGACCGGCGACAACGCCGTGGCGCTCCACCTGTGGGACGCCTCGGGACTGCCCGTCGCCACCGTGGACGCGCTGCTGTTGCGACCGGCCGCCGCGCCGACACCCGGCACGGGCTCCCCTGACGCGCTGTTCCGGCTGGCATGGTCGCCCGTCCGCACCACCGACCCGGGCACGCCCCGACCCCAGCCGCTGGTGCTCGGCGGGACCGCCGCGGAGCTGCTGACCTGCGAGGCACCCGCACCCGCCCTGGTCGTCGCCCGCCTGGACGAGCCGCTGCCCGGCACCGCCGGGGCGACGCACCGGGCCGTGCACGAGGCCCTGACCCTGCTCCAGGAGTGGCTGACCCAGGAGCGGTTCGCCGACTCCCGACTGCTCGTCCTCACCCGCGGCGCCGTCGCCACCACCCCGGACGCCGACGTCACCGACCTGCCACGGGCCGCCGTCTGGGGCCTGGTGCGCTCGGCCCAGTCGGAACACCCCGGCCGCTTCGTCCTGGCCGACGTGGACGACCTCGGTGACCTGGACGCCGTCGTCACCGCACTGACCACGACCGGCGAGGACCAACTCGCCGTCCGCGCAGGCGTGGTGCACGCCCCGCGGCTGGCCCGGCCGACGGCCACCGAGCAACCCGCCCCGGCCGCACCGGACCCCGAGGGCACGGTGCTGATCACCGGCGGCACCGGACTGCTCGGTTCCCGGGTGGCCCGGCACCTCGCCGAGGCCGGCGCCCGCCACCTGCTGCTCACCAGCCGCAGCGGCACCGAGGCCCCCGGCGTGAGCGAGCTGATCGCGGAACTCGCCCGGCTGGGCGCGCGGACCACCGTCGTCGCCTGCGACACCGCCGACCGGCCGGCGCTGGTGGAGCTCCTGAGCGGCATACCGGCCGACCGGCCGCTGACCGCCGTGGTGCACGCGGCCGGCGCCCTCGACGACGGGGTCCTCACCTCGCTCACCCCCGAGCGCCTGTCCGCCGTGCTGCGGCCCAAGGTCGACGGCGCCCTGCACCTGCACGAGCTCACCGCCGGTCTCGACCTGCGCGCGTTCGTGCTGTTCTCCTCCGCCGCAGGCGTCTTCGGCGGCCCCGGCCAGGGCAACTACGCCGCGGCCAACGCGTTCCTGGACGCCCTCGCCCGGCACCGCCGCGCCAGCGGCCTGCCCGGACTGTCGATCGCCTGGACCCTGTGGGAGCAGCGCAGCGCCCTCACCGGCCACCTGGACGCCGACGAGTCCCGGCGGATCGCCCGCTCCGGGCTGCCCGCCCTCACGGACCAGCAGGGACTGGCCCTCTTCGACGCGGCGCTCCTCGGCAGCGAACCCGCGCCGGTCGCCCTGCGGTTGGACCTGCCGACCCTGCGGTCCCGCGCCGAAACCGAACCCGTCCCGCGTCTCCTGCACGCCCTGGTCCGTCCGCCGCTGCGGCGGGCCGCCGCGCAGCCGGTGCCCGGCGGCGCCCCGGGCGGTACCCCGGGCGACCGGCTCGCCGCCCTGCCCGCGGCCGAACGCCGCCGCGAACTCTCCCTGCTGGTCCGCACCCAGGTCGCCGCGGTGCTCGGTCACGCCTCCGCCGATGCGGTGGAACTCACCCGGGCCTTCCGCGACCTCGGCTTCGACTCGCTCGCCGCCGTGGACCTGCGCAACCGGCTCACCACCGTCACCGGACTGCGGCTGAGCGCGACCCTCGTGTTCGACCACCCGAGCCCGCAGGCGCTGACCGCGTTCCTCGACACCGAACTGACCGGCGACGCCGGCGCCGTACCCGTGCGCACCTCCGCGCCGAGCACCACGGCCGGCGCCGACGAGCCCATCGCGATCGTCGCCATGGGCTGCCGCTTCCCCGGCGGCGCCGACTCGCCCGAGCGGCTGTGGGACGTGGTCGCCGGCGGCGTGGACGCCATCGGCGCCTTCCCCGAGGACCGGGGGTGGAACGTCACCGACCTCTACGACCCCGACCCAGAAGCGGGCACCCCCGGCACCTCGTACGTGAAGGAGGGCGGCTTCCTCTACGACGCCGCCGACTTCGATGCGGCGTTCTTCGGGATCTCCCCGCGCGAGGCGCTCGCCATGGACCCGCAACAGCGCCTGCTGCTGGAGACCTCCTGGGAGGTCTTCGAACGCGCCGGGATCGACCCGGGCACCCTGCGCGGCAGCCGCACCGGCGTGTTCGCCGGCGTCATGCACCACGACTACGCGGTCCGCCTGGTCGGCAACGTGCCCGAGGAGGTCGAGGGCTTCCTCGGATCGGGGAACTCGGCCAGCGTCGTCTCCGGCCGACTCGCCTACGTGTACGGGCTTGAGGGCCCCGCGGTGACGGTGGACACCGCCTGCTCCTCCTCGCTGGTCGCCCTGCACCTCGCCGTCCGCGCACTGCGCTCCGGTGACTGCGACCTCGCCCTGGCCGGCGGCGTGACCGTGATGAACAGCCCGGAGCTGTTCGTGGTCTTCAGCCGCCAACGGGGCTTGGCGTCCGACGGCCGCTGCAAGTCCTTCGCGGGCGCCGCCGACGGCACCGGCTTCGGCGAGGGCGCGGGCGTGCTGCTGGTGGAACGGCTGTCCGACGCGCTGGCGAACGGGCATCCGGTGCTGGCGGTGGTGCGTGGTTCTGCGGTGAACCAGGACGGTGCGTCGAACGGATTGACGGCGCCGAACGGTCCGGCGCAGCAGCGGGTGATCCGGGCGGCGTTGGCGGACGCCGGACTGTCGGCGGCGGACGTCGATGTGGTGGAGGGCCACGGCACCGGGACGACGTTGGGTGATCCGATCGAGGCGCAGGCGTTGTTGGCGACGTACGGTCAAGGCCGGGCGGCGGAGCGGCCGTTGTGGTTGGGGTCGTTGAAGTCGAACGTCGGGCACACCTCGGCCGCCGCCGGTGTGGGCGGCGTGATCAAGATGGTGGAGGCGCTGCGGCACGGAGTGATGCCGCGCACCTTGCACGTGGACGAACCCACCCCCCAGGTCGACTGGGACTCCGGCCGGGTCCAACTCCTCACCGAGGCACGCGACTGGGAGTCCCCGGGGCCGCGCCGGGCCGGTGTCTCCTCGTTCGGCATGAGCGGCACCAATGCGCACGTCGTCCTGGAACAGGCACCCGCCCCCGCCGCCCCCGCCGAAACCCCCGCGACACCGGGCGAGTTGCCGACCGCGTGGACGCTGTCGGCCCGTACCCCCGAGGCACTGCGCGCCCAGGCCGAACGGCTCGCCGCGCACCTCGCCGCCCGACCCGCGCTGCGGCCGGTGGACATCGGCCTCTCGCTGGCCACCACCCGCGTCCGACACGCACACCGTGCCGTCCTGACCGGCGACCCGGAGCAGCTGTCCGAGGCGCTGGAGGCGCTGGCCGCTGGCAAACCGGCCGCCACGGCGGTGCAGGGCGTCGCGGCGACCGCCGGCCGCACCGTGTTCGTCTTCCCGGGCCAGGGCACCCAGTGGGCCGGCATGGCGATCGACCTGCTCGACACCACCTCGGTGTTCGCCGCGTCGATGGCCGCCTGCGCACAGGCGCTCGCCCGCCACGGCGACTGGTCGCTGCCGGAGGTCCTGGCGGACCCGGCCGCCCTGGAACGGGTGGACCGGGTACAGCCCGCGCTGTTCGCCGTCATGGTGTCGCTCGCGGCGACCTGGCGCTCGTACGGAGTGGAACCGGACGCCGTCCTCGGCCACTCCCAGGGCGAGATCGCCGCGGCCGTCGTCGCCGGCGCCCTGTCGCTCGACGACGGGGCGAAGGTGGTGGCCCTGCGCAGCCGTCTGTTGCGCGCCATCGCCGGCCAGGGCGCCATGGCGTCGGTCGCGCTGCCCGCCGCCGAGGTGCACACCCTGGTGGAACGCTGGCCCGGCGCCCTCTCGGTCGCCGCCCTGAACGGCCCGCGCGCCACCGTCGTCGCCGGGGACCCCGGAGCCGCCGCGGAACTGCTCGCCCGGTGCGAGGCCGACGGCGTACGGGCCCGCCGGATCGACGTCGACTACGCCTCGCACTCCCCGCACGTGGACGCGATCCGTGCGGAACTGATCGAGGCGCTGTCCGGGCTGACCCCCCGCACCGGCGACGTACCGATGTACTCCACCCTGGAGTCGACCTGGCTGACCGGCACCGAACTCGATGCCGACTACTGGTTCCGCAACCTCCGCGGCACCGTCGCCTTCGCCCCCGCCGTGCACCACCTCGCCGGCTCGGGACACACCACGTTCATCGAGGTCAGCCCGCACCCGGTGCTCACCGCCGGAATCAGCGAAACGGTCGAGGACCTGGCCGCGGCCGTCGTCGTCACCGGGTCGCTGCGCCGGGGCGAGGGCGGCCCGGCGCGCTTCCTGACCTCGCTGGGCGAGGCCCACACCGGGGGCGTCGAGGTGGACTGGACCGCCGTGTACGCCGGCACCGGGGCCACCGTCGTCGACCTGCCCACCTACCCGTTCGAGCGCACCCGCCACTGGCTCGACGCGACCCTGCGGACGGCCGACCTGGCCTCCACCGGACTGCACGGCACCGGACACCCGCTGGTCGCCGCGACCGTCGAACTCGCCGGTACGGGGGAGCTGCTGCTCACCGGGCGGCTGTCGACGGGCACCACTCCCTGGCTCGCAGACCACGCCGTCACCGGAGTCACCCTGCTGCCCGGCACGGCGTTCCTGGAACTGGCGCTCCGGGCCGGCAGCGAGGTGGGCTGCGGACTCGTCGAGGAACTCACCCTCCACTCCCCGCTGACCCTGACCGGGACCGACACCGTGCAACTCCAGGTACGGATCGGCCCGGCCGACCCCGAAGGCCGTCACCCCCTGGCGGTGCAGGGCCGGCCGGACGGCGACGCAGCCGTTTGGACGGAGTACGCCACCGGCACCCTCGCACCGCACCCGCAGGAACCGGCCGACACCGCCGTCACCTGGCCCCCGCCCGGCGCCGAACCCCTCGACACCGAGGGCCTGTACGAGCGCTTCGCCGCCGCCGGCTACCACTACGGCCCGGCGTTCCGCGGGGTGCGCGCCGCCTGGCAGCACGGTGACGACCTGTACGCCGAGATCGCCCTCCCGGACCAGCGGGACGCCGGCGACTACCTGCTGCACCCGGCGCTGCTCGACGGCGCCCTCCAGGCGTCGGCGCTCCTGCCGGCCCGCGGCGACGCTGTCCAGCGGCTGCCCTTCTCCTGGTCCGGGATCACCGCCCAGGCAGCCGGTGCCGACGCCCTGCGGGTCCGCATCACCCCCGCCGGCGCCGAGGAACTGGCGCTGGAGGCCCGCGACCTGACCGGCCGACCCGTGCTCACCGTCGACTCGCTGCTGCTGCGCCCGCTGCCGCCCGGCGGTCTGGCCGCGACGACCCCCGGCAACCGGCTGCTGCGGCTGGACTGGGTGCCGGCCGAGCCCGGCCATGCACCGACCGCGGACGGGATCGCCCTGCTCGGCGACGCACTGCGGCCGGCCCTGCCCACCGCACCGGTCTGGGCCACCCGGGCCGAAGCACCCGACGACGACCTCCCCCCGTACGTGCTCGCCATGGTCACCGCCACCGGGGACGACCCCGCGCAGCGCTTCCGCTCGGCCACCCTGGACGCCCTGACGCTGGTCCAGGAGTGGCTCGCGGACGAGCGTTTCGCGGACGCGACGCTGGTGGTGGTCACCCGGGGCGCGGTGCGCACCGGCCCCGGCGACCGGGGCGCCGACTGGGCCCAGGCGGGCGTCTGGGGCCTGCTGCGCACCGCGCAGACCGAGCACCCCGGGCGGTTCGTCCTCGCCGACGTCGACGAGGACCCCGCTTCCGTGCGGGCCCTCGTCACGGCCCTGCCGTCCACCCGCACGGGGGAGACCCAATGGGCGGCCCGCGCCGGCACGTTGTCCGTACCGCGGCTGGCAGCGGCCGACCGGGACCTGCTCACCGTCCCGGACACGGAGGTCTGGCGGCTCGCCGTCGACGGCGAGTCCGCCGTGGACGGGCTGGCCCTGGTCCCCGCGCCCGACGCACGGGCGCCGCTGGCCGACCACGAGGTCCGGGTCGCGGTGCGCGCCAGCGGACTCAACTTCCACGACGTGGTGGTCTCGCTCGGCCTGGACCGGGAGCAGCCCACGGTGGGCAGCGAGGGCGCCGGCATCGTCCTGGAGACCGGCCCCGGGGTACGGGGACTGGCCCCCGGCGACCGGGTGATGGGCGTCTTCGGCGGCTCCTTCGGCCCGATCGCCGTCGCCGATCGCACCACGCTCGCACGCATTCCCGAGGGCTGGACGTTCGCCCAGGCCGCGGCGGTGCCCATCGCGTTCCTCACCGCCGCCTACGGACTCCGCGACCTCGCCGGTCTGCGCCGCGGCGAAGCCGTGCTGGTGCACGCCGCGACCGGGGGCGTGGGGATGGCCGCGGTCCAACTCGCCCGCCACCTCGGCGCCGAGGTGTACGCCACCGCGAGCCCCGCGAAGCAGCACCTGTTGCGCCGCGCCGGCATCGACGACGCGCACCTCGCCTCGACCCGCACCCTGGAGTTCGCCGACCGGTTCCGGGCCGCGTCGGACGGGCGCGGCGTCGACGTGGTGCTCGACTGCCTCGCCCGCGAGTTCGTGGACGCCTCACTCGACCTGCTGCCCCGCGGCGGCCGGTTCATCGAGATGGGCAAGACCGACGTACGGGACGCCACGGAGGTCGCCCACCGCTGGCCCGGCGTCCGGTACCGGGCGTTCGACCTGGTGGAGGCCGGTCCCGCCCGCCTCGGAGAACTCCTCACCGAAGTGCTGGACCTGTTCGAACGGGGCGTGCTCACCCCACTGCCTCTGACCTGCTGGGACGTGCGCCGGGCCCCGGAGGCGTTCCGACACCTCGCCAAGGCCCGGCACATCGGCAAGAACGTCCTCACGGTGCCCGCGCCCCTCGACCCCGCCGGCACCGTGCTGATCACCGGCGGCACCGGCACCCTGGGCCGGATCGTCGCCCGACACCTGGCCGCCACCCACGGGGTGCGCCACCTGCTGCTGACCGGCCGCCGCGGGCCCGACGCCCCCGGGGCGCCGGAACTGGTCGCGGAACTCGCCGCCCTGGGCGCCCGAGCACGGGTCGTCGCCTGCGACATGGCCGACCGGTCCGCCGTCGAAGCACTGCTGGCCGCCGTCCCCGCCGCGCACCCCCTGACGGGCGTCGTGCACGCCGCCGGGTCCCTGGCCGACGCGGTCGTGGAGTCGATGACCGCGGAACAGGTGGAGCGGGTGCTGCGCCCCAAGGTGGACGCTGCACTCCACCTCCACGAGCTGACCGCCGGCCTCGACCTGACGGCCTTCGTCCTGTTCTCCTCCGGAGCGGCCCTGCTCGGCGGCGCGGGCCAGGCCAACTACGCCGCAGCCAACGCCGCGCTCGACGCCCTGGCCACCGAGCGACGCTCCCGGGGCCTGCCCGCCGTCGCCATCGGCTGGGGCCTGTGGGAAGAACGCAGCGAACTCACCGCGGGGCTCAGCGACCTCGACGCCCGTCGGATGGCCCGGGGCGGAGTCGGCGCACTGAGCGCCGCCGAGGGCCTCGCCCTGTTCGACGCGGCCTGGCACGGCGCCCAACCGTACGTGCTCGCGGCCCGACTCCGGACGGGGGCCGGCGCACCGAACGCTCCGGTGCCCGCCCTGCTCAGCGGCCTGGTGGCCCGACCCCGGCCCGTACTGCGCCGCGCCCGGAGCGCCGCCGACGCGGCGGGACCGGCCCGCGCCGGACGGCTCGCGCACCTGCCGCCCGCCGAGGCCGAACGGGAACTGCTGGAGCTGGTCCGCGGCGAGGTGGCAGCGGTGCTCGGCCACGAGTCGAGCAGCGCGATCCACCCCACCCTGCCGTTCAAGGACCTCGGGTTCGACTCGCTCACCGGCGTCGAACTGCGCAACCGGCTCTCCGCCGGCACCGGGGTGCGGCTGCCCGCGGCCCTGATCTTCGACCACCCGACGCCCCAGGCGCTGACCCGGCACGTCCTCACCCTCGTCGCGGAGGAACCACCGCCGGCCACCGCACCGCTGCTCACCGAGCTGAGCCGGATGGAGACGCTGGTCGACGCCCTGACGGCCGACACCACGACGGACCGGGCCCTGCCCGGGGAAGTGGCGCAGCGGCTGCGCCGCGCCCTGGCCAAGGTCGAGTCGCTGACCGCGGCCGAGGAGCCCGGCCAGCACGTCGAGTCCGCCACCAACGACGAACTCTTCGACCTCATCGACAAGGAACTGGGCATCTCATGAGGTCCACGACGGCACCGCGGACCCGCACGGTCCGGGACGACAGCAGGGGAGCACGGTGAGCGAGCAGAAGCTCCGCGATTACCTCAACCGCGTCACGATCGACCTCCAGCGCACCAAGCGGCAGTTGGCCGAGGCCCGGGCCGCCGCGCAGGAACCGATCGCCGTGGTCTCGATGGCCTGCCGCTTCCCGGGCGGGGTCCGCACCCCGGAGCACCTGTGGGACCTGGTGACGGCGGGCCGCGACGCGGTGACCCCGGTCCCCGGCGACCGAGGGTGGGACGTCGCGCAGCTCTCGGCCGGCAACGTGCCCTGCCAGGGCGCCTTCCTCGACGGGGCGGCCGACTTCGACCCGGGCTTCTTCGCCGTCTCGCCGCACGAGGCGACCGCGATGGACCCCCAACAACGGCTCCTGCTCACCACCGCGTGGGAGGCCGTCGAACGGGGCGGCATCGACCCCGCCGCGCTGCGCGGCAGCGCCACCGGGGTCTACGCCGCCGCAGTCGACCAGGGCTACGCGCAGCTCAGCGGCACCGCGCCGGGCACGGTGCGCGGCTTCGTCACCACCGGCAACTCGATGAGCGTGCTGTCCGGCCGGGTGTCGTACGCGCTCGGTCTGGAGGGCCCGGCCCTCACCGTCGACACGGCGTGTTCGTCCTCGCTGGTCGCCCTGCACCTGGCCGCCCGGGCGCTGCGCGCCGGGGAGTGCACGCTCGCCCTGGCCGGCGGGGTGACCGTGATGGCGCTGCCCCTGGTCTTCTCCGAGTTCAGCCGCCAGGGAGCGATGTCCTTCGACGGCCGCTGCAAGGCGTTCTCGGCGAGCGCCGACGGCACCGGCTGGGGCGAAGGGGTCGGCATGCTCCTGCTGGAGCGGTTGACCGACGCCCGGCGCAACGGGCACCCCGTGCTGGCCGTGATCCGCGGCTCCGCCCTCAACCAGGACGGCGCCAGCAACGGCCTGACCGCCCCGAACGGCCCCTCGCAGCAGCGGCTGATCCGGGCGGCCCTCGCCGATGCGGGGGTCGGCCCCGCGGACGTGGACGCCGTCGAGGCGCACGGCACCGGCACGACCCTCGGTGACCCCATCGAGGCGGACGCCCTGCTCGCGACCTACGGCCGGGAACGCCCCGCGGACCGGCCGCTGCTGCTGGGTTCGCTGAAGTCCAACATCGGGCACACGCAGGCGGCGGCCGGCGTGGCCGGGGTCATCAAGACGGTGCTGGCCCTCCACCACGGCGTGCTGCCCCGCACCCTGCACGTCACCGAGCCGACCGGGCACGCCGACTGGTCCGCCGGCGCCGTGGAACTCCTGACGGAGAACCGGCCGTGGCCCCGGACCGGCCGCGCCCGACTCGCCGGCGTCTCCGCCTTCGGCATGAGCGGCACCAACGCCCATCTGATCCTCGAACAGGCACCCGACGCGGAACCCGTCGACGCCGCACCCGTACCGCCCCGACCGCCGGTCGCCGGGTACGTGCTCGCCGGGCGCACCGAGGACGCGCGCCGCGCACAGGCGCTGCGGCTCACCGCCCGACTCGCCGCGGACCCCGCAGCGGACCTGGCCGGCATCGGCCGTGCGCTGGCCACGACCCGGACCGCGTTCGAACACCGTGCGGTCGTGATCGCCGCCGACCGGGACGAACTCCTCGCCGGGCTGGGCACACTGGGTCGGGGCGTCCCCGCCCCGACGGTGATCACCGGCACCGCGGAACCGGACACCGGTCGGACCGTCATGGTCTTCCCCGGCCAGGGCGCCCAGTGGGAGGGCATGGCCCGGGACCTGCTCACCGAATCACCGGTGTTCGCCACCGCGATCGCCGAGTGCGAGCAGGCGCTGTCCGCGGTGGTGGACTGGTCGCTGACCGAGGTGCTGCGGGGCGCACCGGACGCGCCGTCACTGGACCGCGTGGACGTCGTGCAGCCCGCCCTGTTCGCGACGATGGTGTCCCTCGCCGCGCTCTGGCGTTCCTGGGGCGTGGAACCCGACGCGGTCGTGGGCCACAGCCAGGGCGAGATCGCCGCGGCGGTCGTCGCGGGCGCCCTGTCCCTGGCCGACGGCGCCCGGGTCGTGGCGCTGCGCAGCCGGGCCATCGGCGCCCTCGCCGGCCGCGGCGGCATGGTCTCGCTGGCCCTGCCGCTCGCCGGGGCCGAGGCGGCGATCGCGGCGTGGCCCGGCCGGATCTCGGTGGCGGCCGTCAACGGCCCGGCCGCGGTCGTGGTCTCCGGCGACCCCGACGCACTGACGCAGTTGCTGGCGCACTGCGCCGCACAGGACGTGCGGGCCCGGCGGCTGCCCGTCGACTACGCCTCCCACTCGGCGCACGTCGAGGCGATCCGCGAGGAGATCCTCAAGGACCTCGCCGGACTGACACCCACCACGGCCCGGGTCCCGCTGTTCTCCACGCTCACCGGGGACTGGCTCGACACGAGCGGCATGGACGCCGACTACTGGTACCGCAACCTCCGGGGCACCGTACGGTTCGACGACGCGATCCGGAGCCTGGCGCAGGCCGGGCACCACGCGTTCGTGGAGGTGTCGCCGCACCCGGTCCTCGCCATGGCCGTCCAGGACGTGTGCGAGGACGCCGGCCTCACCGGTGCCGTGGTCACCGGCACCCTGCGCCGCGACGAGGGCGGCCTGCGCCGGGCCGTCGCCTCGGCCGCCGCCCTCTGGTCCGGTGGCGTCCCCGTCGCCTGGGAGACCGCCTTCGACGGGGCGCCCCCGGTGGAGCTGCCGACGTACCCCTTCCAAGAGCGCCGCTACTGGTTGGAGCCCACCGCCGACGCCGGGACCGGCGGCGAACCGCCGTCCGCAGACGGCGAGTTCTGGGAGCTGGTCGAGCGCGGCGACCCCGCCCCGCTGGCCGATGCGCTCGACGTCGACGCCTCGCCGCTGGCCGAGGTGCTGCCCGCGCTCGACACCTGGCGCCGGCGGCGCCGCGCGGCCGACACCGTCGACCCCCTGCGCTACCTCATCGCCTGGCACCGGCTCACCGACCCGGTCACGGGCCCGCTCACCGGCAGTTGGCTGCTCGCGGTGCCCGCCGACCACCAGGACCACGCGCTCGCCCGCTGGACCGTCCGGGCCCTCGCGGACCTCGGGGCCGAGGTGCGCACGGTCGTGATCGGCGACGAACTCGCCGACAGCGCCCGGCTGGCCGCCGTGCTCGACGCCGGACCCGCCCCCACGGGCGTGCTGTCGCTGCTGGCCCTCGCCGAACACGCCCACCCCGACCACCCGGTGCTGCCCGCCGGCACCGCGCTCACCGTCGCCCTCGTCCAGGCGCTCACCGCCCTCGACTCCACCGCCCCCGTGTGGAGCGTGACCAGCGCGGCGGTGACCACCGGCCCCGACGACCCGCTGGCCGCACCCCGACAAGCGATGGTCTGGGGCACCGGCCTGGTGGCCGCCCTGGAGCAGCCGCAGCGCTGGGGCGGACTCGTCGACCTGCCGCCGCACCCCGACGACCGGGACCGCGACCTGCTGGGCGCGGTGCTCGCCGGCACGGGCGACCTCGCCGGCGAGGACCAACTCGCCCTGCGCTCCGGCCGGCTGTACGCACGCCGACTGGTGCACGCACCGCGGCCCCCGGGCACCCCCGCCCGCCCCTGGCGCCCCCGGGGGACGGTCCTCGTCACCGGCGGCACCGGCGCCGTCGGCCCGATCCTCGCCCGCTGGCTCGCCCGGGGCGGCGCCGACCACCTCGTCCTGCCCGGGCGCCGCGGTACCGAGGCGCCCGGCGCGGACGAGCTGGCCGCGGACCTGGCCGCACACGGCGCCCGACTGAGCCTGCCCGTCTGCAACCTCGCCGACCGCGAGGACGTGGCGCAGTTGCTCGCCGACCTGGAACGCCGGGGCACCCCCGTCACCGCGGTGGTGCACGCCGCCGCGCACATCGCCCTGGCGCCGCTGGCGACCACCCCGCTGACCGCGTTCGCCGGGGTCACCGCGGCCAAGGCCGCCGGCGCCGAACACCTGGACGCCCTGCTCGACCGGGAGTTGGACGCCTTCGTCCTGGTCTCCTCGATCGCCGGGGTGTGGGGCAGCGGCGACCACGGCGCGTACGCCGCCGCCAACGCCTACCTGCACGCACTGGCCCAGCACCGCCGGGGGCGCGGCCTCAGCGCCACCACCGTCGACTGGGGCGTGTGGCGCACCGGGGACGGCCGCCCCGGCTCCGACGACGGCACCGACCTGTTCAACCTGGACGAACACGGCCTGCGCCGGATGGACCCGGCCACCGCGGTCGACGCCCTCCAACAGGCCCTCGACGACGACGAAACGGTCATCGCGGTCGCCGACGTCGACTGGGACCGGTTCGCGCCCGTCTTCGCCTCGTCCCGCCCCAGCCCGCTGCTGAGCACCGTCCCGGCCGCGGCCCGCGCCCTCGGCGGCAGCGGCAGTGACCGCACCGATGAAGACGCCTCACCGGCGGCCGCCGGACTGCGCCGGACCCTGGCCCAGCTGTCGGCGGCCGACCGCACCCGTACGGTCCTCGACCTCGTACGGACCGAGGCCGCCGTGGTGCTGGGCCACGAATCGGCCGGGGACGTGCTCCCCGGGAAGGCGTTCCAGGAGCTGGGCTTCGCCTCGCTCACCGCCGTCGAACTGCGCAACCGGCTCGCCACCGCCACCGGACTGCGGTTGCCCTCCTCGCTGGTCTTCGACTACCCCACGGCGCACGCGCTCGCCGGCCACCTGCTGTCCGAGCTGCTCGCCGAGAACCCCACGGCCGAGGACCCCGAGGCCCCGGCCCCGGCCGCGTCCGACCCCGCGGGTGACCGGGACCCGGTCGCGATCGTCGCCCTGGGCTGCCGCCTGCCCGGCGGGATCGACACCCCCGCGAAGCTGTGGCAGCTGCTCGTCGACGGCGGTGACACCGTCAGCGAACTGCCCACCGACCGGGGGTGGCCGGGCGAGGAGCTGTACCACCCCGATCCGGACCACCCCGGCACGTCCACCACCCGACACGGCGGCTTCCTGCACGACGCGGGCGAGTTCGACGCCGAGTTCTTCGGCATCTCCCCGCGCGAGGCGGTCGCCATGGACCCGCAGCAACGACTGCTGCTGGAGACCGCCTGGGAGGCCCTGGAACGCACCGGACTGGACCCGGCGGCCCTGCGCGGCTCCCGCACCGGCGTCTACGTCGGAGTGAACTACGGCGACTACGGCAATGCCGTGGCCCGGTCCGGGCACGGCGACGGCCACCTGCTCACCGGCAGCGCCGCCAGCATCGTCTCCGGTCGGGTCGCCTACACCCTCGGCCTGGAGGGGCCCGCCATCACGGTGGACACCGCCTGCTCGTCCTCGCTGGTCGCCCTGCACACCGCAGCCCAGGCCCTGCGCGCCGGTGACTGCACGCTCGCCCTGGTCGGCGGCGTCGCCATCATGTCCACGCCCGGTGCGCTCGTCAGCTTCTCCCGACAGCGGGGCCTCGCCCCGGACGGCCGGTGCAAGGCGTTCGCTGACGCCGCGGACGGCATGGGCATGGGCGAGGGCATCGCCGTACTGGTCGCCGAGCGCCTGTCCGACGCCCGCCGCCACGGGCATCCCGTACTGGCGGTGCTGCGCGGCTCGGCGATCAACCAGGACGGGGCGAGTAACGGCCTGTCCGCCCCGAACGGGCCCGCGCAACAGCGCGTCATCCGGGCGGCGCTGGCCGATGCCCGGCTGCGGCCCGTCGACGTCGACGCGGTCGAGGCGCACGGCACCGGAACCACCCTCGGCGACCCGATCGAGGCCCAGGCCCTGCTCGCGACCTACGGGCAGGGTCGCGCACCGGACCGGCCGCTGCTGATCGGCTCGCTGAAGTCCAACCTCGGTCACACCCAGGCCGCTTCCGGTGTCGCAGGGGTGCTGAAGACCGTGCTCGCGCTCCAGCACGCCCAGGTCCCGCCGACCCTGCACGTGGACCGGCCCACGGGCCAGGTCGACTGGGAGCGCGGCAGCGTCGAACTGGTCCGTGACCTGGTGCCGTGGCCCGAGACCGGGCGGGAGCGCCGCGCGGGCGTCTCCTCCTTCGGCCTCAGCGGTACCAACGTCCATGTGATCCTGGAACAGGCCCCCGCGGCGGACCCCGCCCCGGCCCGCGCGGCGCACGAGCACGGCCCGCTGCCCTGGGTCCTGTCGGCACGCACTCCAACGGCGCTCGCCGCCCAAGCAGCCCGTCTCGCCGCCCAGGTGGAACAGGCCGGCCCTGCCGCAGCGAGCACCGCCGACCTCGCGTACTCGCTCGCCGGCCGCACCCCGTTCGCGTACCGCAAGGTCCTGGTCGGTGACCGCGCCGCCCTGGACGCCGGGCTGCGTGCCCTGGCCGCCGGCGCCGAGGTGCCCGCCGCCGACCCGGACGGCCGGACGGTGTTCGTCTTCCCCGGCCAGGGCGCGCAGTGGCCCGGCATGACCCGCGAACTGCTCGACGAGTCACCCGAGTTCGCGGCCCGGATGGCGGAGTGCGCCGCGGCCCTGGCCCCGCACGTGTCCTGGTCGCTGCTGGACGTGCTGCGCTCCGCGGAACCGCTGGACCGGGTCGACCTCGTCCAGCCGGTGCTGTTCGCCGTGATGGTGTCGCTCGCCGAGCTCTGGCGGGCGCACGGGGTCGTCCCCGACGCCGTGATCGGCCACTCGCAGGGGGAGATCGCCGCGGCCGTGGTCGCGGGCGGCCTGTCGCTCGCGGACGGCGCCCGCGTGGTCGCCCTGCGCTCCCGGGCCCTCGCCGCCCTCGCCGGCACCGGCGGCATGATGTCCGTCGCCCTCCCGCTCACCCGGGTGGAGACCCTGCTCGCACCGTACGGGGAACGGCTGTCCGTGGCCGCCGTCAACGGGCCGTCCGCCGTGGTCGTCGCCGGGGAACCCACCGCCCTCGCCGCACTGTCGGACGACTGCGACCGCGACGGCGTCCGGGCCCGCCGCATCGACGTGGACTACGCCTCGCACTCGGCCCGGGTGGAGCCGGTGCGCGCGGAACTGCTGGCCGCCCTCGCCCCCATCGAGCCCGGACCCGCCACGGTGCCGCTGTACTCCACGGTCACCGGCGACCGGCTCGACACCACGACCATGACCGCCGACTACTGGTACGAGAACCTGCGCCGCACCGTCGCCTTCGAACCGGCCGTCCGCGCCCTGGCGGCCCGGGGCCGCACCACGTTCCTGGAGATTAGCCCGCACCCGGTGCTGACGACCGCCGTCACCGACACCGTCGAGGACGCCGGCCACGAGGCCACCGCCCTGGGCACCCTGCGCCGTGACGAGGGCGACCGGCGACGCCTGCTGCTCGCCCTCGGTGACGCCTGGGCGAACGGGCTGCCCGTGGACTGGACCGGCCTGCTGGAGGGCACCGGCGCCCGACGGATCGAACTGCCCACCTACGCGTTCCAACACCGGCACCACTGGGCGCTGCCGGCACCCGGCGGCGGGCAGGACCTGACCGCCGCCGGCCTGGACGCCACGGAACACCCGCTGCTGAGCGCGGCGACCGAGGTCGCCGACACCGGGGAACTGCTGCTCAGTGGACGCATCTCGGTGCGCACCCACCCCTGGCTGGCCGATCACACGGTGTCCGGGACGGTCCTGCTGCCCGGTGCCGCCTTCGTCGAACTGGCCCTGCGCGCCGCCGACGAGGCGGGCTGCGCGCTCGTGGAGGAACTGACCCTGGAAGCACCGCTGTTGCTGCCCGGCAGCGAAGAGGTGCGGATACAGGTCCGGGTCGGCGCACCCGACGAGCGGGGCGGACGCACCGTGGACGTGCACGCCCGCCGTGAGGGCGCCCTCGACCCCGGGTGGACCCGGCACGCCACCGGCAGCCTCGCCCGGACCCCCGGCGCCCCGGCCGTCGGGCTGGAGACCTGGCCGCCACCGGGCGCCACCCCGGTCGCCGTCGAGGACCTCTACCCGCGGTTCGCCGCGTCCGGTTACGGCTACGGCCCGTCGTTCCGGGGCGTCCGCGCGGCCTGGCAGCGCGGCGACGAGATCTTCACGGAGGTCAAGCTCCCCGGCGACGACCCGACGACCCCGGCCTTCGGCATCCACCCCGCGCTGCTCGACGCCACCCTGCACGGCCTGCGGATCGCCACCGACCCGGCCGCGCCGGTGGCGCAGGAGGACGCCGCGGAACCAGCGGACGTCGTCCGGCTGCCGTTCTCCTGGACCGCCGTCGGCCTGCACGCCTCGGGCGCGACGGAACTGCGCGTCCGGCTCGCCCGCGATCCCGGCGGGCAGGTGCGCATCGACGCCGCCGACGGGTACGGGCGGCCCGTCGCCTCCGTCGGCGCCCTGGTGGTCCGCCCCGTCCCGCCGGACTCGCTGCGGGCGCCGGTGGCCCCCGCGCACGACTCGCTGTTCCGGGTGGAGTGGACACCGCTCGCCACCGGCGCCCTGGTGCCCCCCACCGGACGCTGGGTGGGGCTCGGCAGCTCCGACCGGCTGCCGGAGACGTACCCGGACCTGGCCGCCCTCACCGCCGCGCTCGACGCGGGGACACCGGCGCCGGACGTGGTGCTCGCCGAGTGCCGCCACCCCGACGACGGACCGGAGGGAGCCCGGGCCGCCACGGCCGCCGCCCTGGAACTCGTCCAGGGGTGGCTCGCCGACGCCCGGTACGCCGACGCCCGGCTGGTGTTCGTGACCGACGGTGCGGTGGAGGCGCTGCCCGGCGAAGGGGTCCACGACCTCGCGTCCGCCGCGGTGCGCGGGCTGATCCGCTCGGCGCAGTCGGAACACCCGGACCGCTTCGTGCTGGTCGACGCGGCCGACCCGACGGAGCTGGTGACACTGCTGCCCACCGGCATGGCCGCCGAGGAACCCCAACTGGCCGTGCGCAAGGGACAGCTGTTGGCCGCGCGGCTGGCCCGGGTGCCGGCGCCCGCCGAACCGGTCACCCCGCCGCTGGACCCGGACGGCACGGTGCTGATCACCGGCGCCGGCGGGATCCTCGGCTCACTCGTGGCCCGCCACCTCGCCGACCAGCACGGCCTGCGCCGCCTGCTGCTCGTCTCCCGACGGGGCGCCGCCGCCCCCGGGGCGGCCGAACTACTGGCGGAGTTGGGGACCGCCGCCCGGTTCGCCGCCTGCGACATCGGTGACCGCGCGGCACTGGCGGACCTCCTGGCCACGGTGCCGGACGCACACCCGCTGACCGCCGTGGTGCACGCGGCGGGCGTGCTCGACGACGGCGTGCTCGAAGCACTGGACCGGCAACGCCTGGACACCGTGCTCCGGCCCAAGATCGACGGAGCCGCCCATCTGCACGAACTGACCCGTGAGCTGCCGCTCGCCGCGTTCGTGCTGTTCTCCTCCGCGGCGGGGATCGTGGGCAACGCCGGCCAGGCCAACTACGCGGCCGGCAACACCTACCTCGACGCCCTCGCCGCGGCCCGCCGCGCACAGGGCCTACCGGCCCAGGCACTCGCCTGGGGACTGTGGGAACGGCGCAGCGAGATGACGGGCGGCCTCGAAGCCGGCGCACTGCGGCGGATGACGACCGGGGGAGTGGCGGCGTTCTCCGACGCCGAAGGGCTCGAACTGTTCGACGCGGCGCTGCGGACCGACGCCGCCGCCCTGGTGCCGGTCCGCCTCGACCTCGGCCGCGGACGCCCCACCGGCGCCGCGGACGTGCCCGCGCTGATGCGGGGCCTCGTGCGGGGCGTGGTGCGCCGCAGTGCCCACGCCGCGACGGCCGACCCCGGGGCCGCCGCCGCACTGCGCCGCCGGCTGGCCGCGCTGGACCCGGACGGACGGCTCGACCTCCTGGAGGACCTGGTCAGCGGCACCGCAGCGGAGGTGCTCCAACACTCCGGTGCCGGCGCGGTGGACCCCCAACGGGCCTTCAAGGACCTCGGCTTCGACTCGCTGACCTCGGTGGAACTGCGCAACCGGCTGGCCGGCGCCACCGGACTGAGGCTGCCCGCCACCCTGGTGTTCGACCACCCGACCTCCGAGTCCGTCGCGGCCCTGCTGGCCGAACGACTGCTGCCCGGCGCCCTCGGCGTGCCGACACCGCCCGACGACGACCGGGTGCGCCGACTGCTGGCGACGATCTCCCCGCAACGACTGCGGGACGCCGGCCTGTTGGACGCCCTGCTGAACCTCGGGGAGCCGGCGGCCGACGCCGCACCCCCCGCACCCCACCCGTCCGGCCCGGACGACACCGCATCGATCAAGGAGATGAACGTGGACGACCTCGTGCGCCTGGCCATGGGGGGCGACCATGGCTGACCGGACCGACGAGACGTCGGGCACGGCGCCGGCGGAACAGGTCGTCGAGGCCCTCCGCGCGTCCCTGCTCGACAACGCCAAGCTGCGGCAGGACAACCAGCGGCTCACCGAACGCGCCCAGGAACCCGTGGCGATCGTGGCCATGGGCTGCCGGTTCCCCGGCGGAGTGCAGACCCCCGAAGAGCTGTGGGACCTGCTGGTCGCCGAACGCGACGCCGTGACCGGCGTCCCCGACGACCGCGGCTGGGAACTGCCGACGGACCCCGATGGCCCCGGTGCCCCTGCTGCTCCCGACGACCCCGCTGCCCCCGACGACCCCGATGCCGCGCCCGTCCTGAGGGGCGGCTTCCTCCAGGACGCACTGGACTTCGACGCCGCGTTCTTCGGCATCTCCCCGCGCGAAGCGCTCGCCATGGACCCCCAGCAACGGCTGCTGCTGGAGGTCTGCTGGGAGGCCGTCGAACGCGCCGGCATCGACCCGACGGGCCTGCGCGGCGGCGATACGGCCGTCTACGCCGGCATCATCAACAGCGAGTACAGCACCCGCCTGGGACACACTCCCGAGGACCTGGCGGGCTTCCTCGGGACCGGGAGTATCCCGAGCGTGCTGACCGGCCGCGTCTCCTACGCCCTCGGCCTGGAGGGACCCGCCGTCAGCCTGGACACCGCCTGTTCCTCCTCCCTGGTCGCCATCCACCTGGCCTGCCAGGCGCTGCGCGAGGGCGACACCTCGCTGGCCCTGGCCGGCGGCGTCACCGTCATGTCCGCGCCCGGCCTGTTCGGCGGCTCCCGACGCCAGGGCGGGCTCGCCGGCGACGGCCGCTGCAAGTCGTTCTCCGCGCGCGCCGACGGAGCCGCCTTCGGCGAGGGCGTCGGCGTGGTGCTGCTGGAACGCCTCAGCGACGCCCGCCGCCACGGACACCCGGTCCTCGCCGTCATCAAGGGCTCCGCGGTCAACCAGGACGGCGCCAGCAACGGGCTCACCGCCCCCAACGGCCCCGCCCAGCGCAAGGTCATCCGCAAGGCCCTGGAGAACGCGCGACTGCGCCCCGCCGACATCGACGCCCTGGAAGCGCACGGCACCGGCACCGTACTCGGCGACCCCATCGAGGCGCAGGCCGTCCTCGACGTGTACGGGAAGGACCGCCCCGCCGGCCGGCCCCTGCTCATGGGCTCGCTCAAGTCCAACCTCACGCACACCCAGGCGGCGGCCGGCGTCGGCGGCGTCATCAAGACGGTGCTCGCCCTGCGCCACGGCCTACTGCCCCGGTCCCTGCACATCGACCGCCCGACGAGCCAGGTCGACTGGAGCCAGGGCCAGGTGGCCCTGCTCACCGAGGCCACCGCCTGGCCCGCGTCGGACCGCCCCCGCCGGGCCGCGGTCTCCTCCTTCGGCGCCAGTGGCACCAACGCCCATCTGATCCTGGAAGCGGCCCCCGAGGAGCCGCCCGCGGAGCCGACCGGGCCCCGGCAGGACACCCCCGTCGCCTGGACGCTGTCCGCGCGGACCCCGACGGCCCTGCGCGCCCAGGCCGCCCGACTGCACGCCCGGGTGCTCGCCTCGCCCGGGACGCACCCGACGGACATCGGCCTGTCCCTGGCGCTCGGCCGGTCCCGGTTCGCCGAGCGCGCCGTCGTCGTCGGCACCGGCCGCGCCCCCCTGCTCGACGGCCTCGCCGCCCTCTCCCGCGAGGAGCCCGTACCCTCCGTCATCACCGGGACCGCCCCGGCGAAACCGGCCAAGCCCGTGTTCGTCTTCCCCGGACTCGGCGCCGAATGGCCCGGCATGGCCCGCGAACTGCTCGACACCTCACCGGCGTTCGCCGCCCGCATGGCCGACTGCGCGCGCGCCCTCGCCGCCCACCTCGACTGGTCCCCGATCGCCGTGGTGCGCCAGGAGCCCGGCGCCCCGTCGATCGACGACGTCGAGACCCTGCAACCGGTCCTCTTCTCCGTCCTCGTGTCCTTGGCCGCGGTGTGGCAGGCCCACGGGGTCACCCCGGCCGCCGTCGTCGGACACAGCCAGGGCGAGGTCGCCGCGGCCTGCGTCGCCGGCATCCTCACGCTGGAGGACGCGGCCTCGATCGCCGTGCACCGCAGCCGCGCCCTCGCCGCCGTGACCCGGGGCGGCGCCATGGCCACCGTGCTGCTCTCCGCCCCGGAGGCCGAGGAGATGATCGCCGCGTACGACGGTCGGCTGTCGATCGCCGCGGTCAACGGCCCCCGCGTGGTCGTGCTGGCGGGCGAGGCCACCGCGATGGACGAGTTCGCCCGCGCCGACGACCTGATGGTGTTCCGCACCCCCGTCGACTACGCCCCGCACTCCGCCGCCGTGGACCGGGTGCGCCACGACCTGCTGACGGGGCTCGCCCACGTGCGCCCACGGCCCGGCACCGTCCCCCTGATGTCCACCGTGGACGCCGAATGGGCCGAGCCCACCGCACTCGACACCCACTACTGGTTCCGCAACCTGCGGCACACCGTGCGCTTCCACGAGGCGACCCAGCGGCTCTTCGACGCCGGGCACCGCACCTTCGTCGAGGTCAGCCCGCATCCGGTGCTGACCTTCAACCTCCAGGACGCCGCCGCCGACGCGGAGCTGACCGACTTCACCGTGGTGGAGACGCTGCGCCGCGACGACGCCGGCCCCGAACGGCTGCTCGCCTCGCTCGCCCACGCCCACGTCGCCGGGGTACGGGTGGACTGGGCACCCGTCTTCGACGGCACCGGCGCCCGCCGCGTCGACCTGCCCACCTACGCCTTCCAACGCCAGCGGTACTGGCTGGACGCCACCCGCGCCGGCGGCGACCCCGCCTCCATGGGACAGACCGACCCGGGACACCCGCTGCTGAGCGCCGCAGTGGAACTGCCCGGCAGCGGCAGCACCGTCTTCACCGGCCGACTGTCGCTCGCGGAACACCCGTGGCTCGCCGACCACGCCGTGCGCGGGGCCGCCCTGCTGCCCGGCGTCGCCTACGTCGAGATGACGGCCCACGTGGGCGGCCGACTCGGCTGCGACCTCATCGAGGAACTCACCCTGTCCGCACCGCTGGTGCTGCCCGCCGACGACACCGGCGTGCAGTTGCGGCTGACCGCCGGGGCACCCGACCACGCCGGCAAGCGCACCGTCGAGATCCACTCACGGCCCGCGAACGCCGTCGAGTGGACGCACCACGGCAGCGGCCTGCTGGCCCCCTCCGGGGCGCTGCCCCCGATGCCGACCGCCGCCACCTGGCCGCCGCCCGGCGCCGAACGGATGCGCATCGGCGCGCTGTACCGCATCCTCCAGGACCGCGGCATCGAGTACGGCCCCGCCTTCCGCGGCCTGCGCGCCGCCTGGTCCCGCGGGGACGAGGTCTTCGCCGAGGTGACCCTGCCGGACGGAGCCGCCGGCGACTTCCCGCTGCACCCGGCGCTGCTGGACGCCTGCCTCCAGACCGTCAGCCTGCGCCAGGCCGGCGTGGGCCGCGACGCGGAGCAACAACCCGGCGCCACCGGCGTGCCCCTGCCCTTCTCCTGGCAACAGGTGCGGCTGTGGTCCGGGGCCCGCGCGGGGCAGACCCTGCGCGTCACCCTCAACCCCACCGGCCCGGAGGACGTCGCGCTGCACGTGAGCGACGGGGACGGCCGCCCGGTCGCGACCGTCGCCACCCTCGCCATGCGCACCACCTCGTTCGACGTGCTGAGCCCCGTCACCGACGCGCTGCACCGGGTGGAATGGACCGCGTCGACCACCGCCGCCGCCGGCCCGATCGTGCGCTGGTCCCTGCTCGGCCCGCCGGACGGGCGGCTGGTGCCCACCGGAGCCGGCGCCGAACCGACCGACGACCCCACCGGCCTCGACGCGGTGCTGCTGCTCTGCCCGCCCGACGGACCGGCCGGCCCCGAGGCCGTGCACACGGCCACCACCACCGTCCTGGAACAGCTGAACACCTGGCTGGAACGCCCCCCGGCCGGCTGCCCGCCCCTGGTGGTGCTCACCCGCGGCGCGGTCGACCTGGCGGACGAACCCCTCGACGTGGCCGGCGCGGCCGTCCACGGACTGGTGCGCTCCGCCCAGCAGGAGCACCCGGGCCGGATCGTGCTGCTGGACACCGACGACCCGCGCACCACGGCCGATGCACTGTCCGCGGTGCTGTCCAGCGGCGAGCCCGAAGTGGCCCTGCGGGCGGGCCGGCTGCACCTGCCCCGGCTGCGCCGGACACCGGCCGGCGACCCGGCCACCGACGTCTTCGACGGCACCGGAACCGTGGTCCTGACCGGCGGCGGCGCACTCGGCGGCATCCTGGCCCGGCACCTCGTCACCCGGCACGGCGTACGCCAGCTGCTGCTGCTCAGCCGGCGCGGCCCGGCGGCACCCGGAACGGACGAACTGATCGCCGAACTGGCCGGGTCCGGGGCCCGGGTCACCGCCGAAACCTGCGACGTCACCGATCGGGCCGCCCTCGACCGGGCCCTGGCCACGGTCCCGGCCGCACACCCGGTGACCGCCGTCGTGCACACCGCCGGAGTCATCGACGACGGGCTGCTCACCGACCTCACGGCCGAACGCCTCGCCGGCGTCCTCGCGCCCAAGGTCGACGGCACCTGGAACCTGCACGAAGCGACCGCCGCACTGCCGCTGCGCGCGTTCGTGGTGTACACCTCGGTGGCCGGCCTGTTCGGCGGCCCGGGACAAGCCGCGTACAGCGCCGCGAACGTCGCCGCCGACGCGCTCGTGACCCTGCGCCACCGCGCCGGACTCCCCGCCAAGTCACTCGCCTGGGGCCTGTGGGAACAGCGCAGCGGCCTCACCGCGGACCTGTCGGACGCCGATCTGCACCGCATGGGCC
Source organism: Streptomyces sp. NPDC127068 (assembly GCF_042724695.1). NCBI lineage: Bacteria > Bacillati > Actinomycetota > Actinomycetes > Kitasatosporales > Streptomycetaceae > Streptomyces > Streptomyces sp. NPDC127068. The sequence continues at coordinate 200,427 of NZ_JBHXEN010000002.1, forward strand.
GCAGCGGGGTGCACGCCCTGTCCGCCACGGCCGGCACCGACCTGTTCGACGCGGCGCTCACCGCGCCCGACCCGGTGCTCGCACCCGTCGCCCTGGACGTCAGCGCCTTCCGCGACGGCCCGGTGCCGCACCTGCTGCGCGCCCTGGTCCGCACCACCGACCCGGAACGCCCCGCCGCGGACCCGCAGTTGCGGGACCGGCTGCTCGCCGCCAGCCCCGACGAGCAGTACGACCTCCTCCTGGAAGCGGTACGGGTCCACTCCGCCCAGGTGCTCGGCCACGCCGACGCCGAGAGCGCCGGACTCGACGCCGAGGACGCCTTCCTCTCCGTCGGCTTCGACTCGCTGACCGCGCTGGAACTGCGCCACCGGCTCGCCGCGGCCACCGGCCTCAACCTGCTGCCGACCGTGGTGTTCTCCAGCGGCACCCCCGCCAAGCTCGCCGAACTGGTCCGCACCGAATGGGCCACCGCGGCGGCGGCCGGACAGCCCGCACCCGCCGCCGAGCCGGGCACCTCCGCACCGCCCCCGGCACCGGTCGCGGCCCGCCCCGACGACGACCCCGTCAGCACCCTGTTCCGGCAGCTGTGCCGCCGCGGCAAGTCCGACGAGGCGATCGACCTGCTCAAGAACACCTCCGCGCTGCGCCCGGAGTTCCACACCCCTGCGGAGCTGCGCTCCAGCGAGGAACCCCCGTCACTGCTGCGGATCAACACCCACGACGAGGCGCCCGAGCTGGTGTGCTTCGGCTCCGTCGTCGCGCTCGGCGGCGGCCACCAGTACGCCCGCTTCGTCAACCGGTTCCGGGGCACCTACGGCTCCAGCACCCTGTCCGCCCCCGGGTTCCTGCCCGGCCAACGACTCCCGTCGTCCATGGCGCCGATGCTGGCCTACCAGGCGGAGGAGATCATCGAACGCCTCGGCCGCAACCGCCGCCTGGTCCTGCTGGGCTCCTCCTCCGGCGGCACCGTCGCCCACGGCGTCGCCGCCGAACTCGAAGCCCGCGGGGTGCAACCGGCCGCGGTGGTCCTGCTCGACACCTACCTGTCGAGCAACAAGGCCATGACGCAGTTCAACGACGTGCTGCTGAGCGGCATGTTCGACCGCGAGGACCAAGCGGTGCCGATGGACGGCACCCGACTCACCGCGATGGGCAAGTACTTCCGCATCCTCGACGACTACACGCCCCCGGAGGTGGCCGCCCCCGTCCTGCTGGTGCGCGCCTCCGCCCCGCTCGGCGAGTCGGCGCCCGCCGTCGGCGACTGGCGGTCGAGCTGGCCGGGCGCCCACACCACCCTCGACGTCCCCGGCGACCACTTCTCGATGATGGAACAGCACGCGGACACGACCGCCGCCACCGTCTCCGACTGGCTCGCCGCCCTCCTCTCCTGACCTTCCCCCTCCTCACCACCCCCTCCTCACCACCCCCTCCTGAGCACCCCTCAACGGAAGGACCCTGTCCCGTCATGGACACAGAAACCGACGAACACCGCCTCGCCGTGGTCGGCGCGGGCGTCATGGGCGTCGGCATCACCACGCTGGCCCTGCTCCGCGGCCTGCCCGTACTGCTCGTCGACGTCGACGAACCGGTGCTGGAGCGCGCCCGGGACCAGATCGCCGGCGAACTGCGGATGGCGCAGCTGATGGGTCGGCTCGCCGCCGACACGGCGACCGGCCCGCTCACCACCGCGACGACCCTCGCCGGCGCCGCCGACGCGACCCTCGTCATCGAGGCCACCACCGAGGACCTCGGCGTCAAGGCGAAGGTCCTCGCCGAGGTGTCCGCCCTGACCCGCCCCGGCACCCCGCTGGTGTCCAACACCTCGTCGATCCCGATCGACGAACTCGCGGGTGTCGCCCAGCGACCCGGCGAGGTGGTGGGCACCCACTTCATGAACCCGCCGTACCTGATCAGGACGGTGGAGGTGATCCGCGGCGTGCGGACCGCCGAGGCCACCATGGAGTCGCTGGCGGCCACGCTCGCGGCCCTGGGGCAGGAGCCGATCGTCGTCAAGGACGCGCCGGGCTTCGTCACCAGCCGCGTGCTCCACCCGATGATCAACGACGCGGCGCGGATCGTGCAGGAGGGGACCGCGGGCGTCGAAGCCGTCGACACGCTCATGGAGAACTGCCTGGGCCACCGGACCGGCCCGCTGCGCACCGCCGACCTGATCGGCATCGACAACCTCGTCGACTCGCTCCAGGTGCTCTTCGAGCGCACCGGCGACGAGGGCTGCCGCCCCTGCGACCTGCTCCTGGAGAAGGTCCGCCAGGGGCACCACGGCCGCAAGTCGGGCCGCGGCTTCTACACCTACACCCACTGAACACGCACCACCACCCGATGCGAGGAGACACCCCGATGGACACCACCGACAACGCACCCGACCAGAGCACGGACGGCGGCGCGGTGCGCAAGGAGGTCCTCGGCTTCCTGACGGCGCAGACCAAGCGGAGCTGGGAGCCGGACGTGGACCTGTTCGCCACGGGCGGGCTGTCCTCCCTGTTCGCCATGCAACTGGTCCTGCACCTGGAGAAGACGTACGACATCTCGATCCGCGGCGCGGACCTGCGCCTGGACAACTTCCGCACGGTCGACACCATGGTGGCGCTGGTGCACCGCCTGCGCGGCACGGAAGCGGGGACCGGTGGTGAGTGACGCGCTGGACGCGGCACGGGACGTGGTCACCGGCCTCGTCGGGGACCAGGCCGAGGAGTGGGACCGCACGGGGGAACTGCCCCGGGAGACGCTCCGCAAGCTCAGCGCCGGCGGCTGGCTCTGCCCGCTCGTGCCCGCCGAGGACGGCGGACTGGGTTGGAGCAGTGCCCAGGACGGCGAGTTCACCGCGCACGTCGGCAGTCTCTGCTCCTCGCTGCGCAGCATCATGACCTCCCAGGGCATGGCCGCCTGGACGATCACCCGGCTGGGCGACGCGCGTCAACGCACCGCGCTGCTGGGCCGGCTCACCGGCGGGGAACTGGCGGCGGTGGCGTTCAGCGAGCCGCAGGCGGGCAGCGATCTGTCGGCCATCGACACCCGCATCGTGCGCGACGGCGACACCGTCGTGGTCGACGGCCGCAAGACCTGGACGACGGGGGCGGCCTACGCCGACTTCGTGGTGGTGTTCGGCCTGCTCGACGACGGCGGGGCGGGCGCGGTCGTCGTGCCCACCGACGCGCCCGGCGTCACGGTGGAACGCATCGCCGCCCCCCTGGGGTGCCGCGCCGCCGGACACGCGGACGTGCGCCTGACCGGGGTGCGGCTGCCGGTGGAGAACCTGCTCGGCGGCGGCGGCCAGTTCCTGCCGCTGCTGGTGACCACCGCACTGGCGTACGGGCGGATGTCGGTCGCCTGGGGCTGTGTCGGCATCCTGCGCGCCTGCCTGGCCGCGGCCGGCTCGCACGCGCGGACCAGGGAGCAGTTCGGTCAGCCGCTGGGCAGCCACCAACTGGTGGCCGGGCACCTGGCCGACCTGCTCGTCGCCGAGCAGGCGGCGAGCCGGGCCTGTGAGTACGCCAGTCGCTGCTGGGACGACAGCTCCCCGGACCAGGTCGTCGCCACCGTGCTGGCCAAGCACACCAGTGCGACGAACGCGGCACACGGCGCGGCCCTGGCGGTACAGGTGCTGGCCTCGGCCGGTACCCGGGACGGGCACGTCGTGGCGCGCGCCTACCGCGACGCCAAGTGCATGGAGATCATCGAGGGCAGCAACGAGATGAGCCGGCTGCTGTTGGCCGACCACGTGCTGTCCGGAGCCCGGGAGGGGGGACGTTGAGCGAGCAGACGGCACCGACCGTCGTCAAGTGCCTGGTGTGGGACCTCGACAACACGCTGTGGCAGGGGACGCTGTTGGAGGACGGCGAGGTACGGCTCACCGACGAGATCCGCGCGGTGATCGTCGAGTTGGACGCGCGGGGCATCCTCCAGTCGGTCAGCAGCCGCAACGACCACGACCTGGCCTGGCCGCGGCTCGAGGCCCTGGGCGTCGCGGAGTACTTCGTGCTGCCGGAGATAGGGTGGGGCAACAAGTCGGACGCGATCCGCCGGATCGCCGAGCAGCTCAACTTCGCGCCCGGCACGATCGCGTTCATCGACGACCAGCACACCGAGCGGGCCGAGGTCGAGTTCCACCTCCCGCAGGTGCGCACCTATCCGGCCGACGCGGCCCTGAAGCTGACCGAACTGCCGGAGTTCAGGCCGCCGTTCAGCACGGTCGACTCCCGGCGGCGACGGGACATGTACCAGGCGGGCTTCCGGCGCGACGCCGAACGGGCCGACTACTCGGGCCCCGACGAGGACTTCCTGCGCTCGCTGGAACTGGTCATGCGGATCGACCGGGCGACCGAGGACGAGCTCTCCCGCGTGGAGGAACTCACGCTGCGGACCAGCCAGATGAACGCGACCGGGGTGCACTACGCGGACGAGACGCTCCGCGGGCTGCTGGCGGACCCCGACCACGAGGTGCTGGTGGCCTCGCTCACCGACCGGTTCGGCCCGCACGGGGCGGTCGGCGTCATCCTGGTGGAGAAGCATCCGCAGGTGTGGCACCTGCGTCTGCTCGCCACCTCCTGCCGGGTGGTCTCCTTCGGCGCCGGCTCCACCCTGCTCGCCTGGCTCGCGGGCCAGGCGGCCCGGGCGGGGGCGCACTTCCTCGCGGACTTCCGGCCCACCGACCGCAACCGGATGATGGAGGTGGCCTACCGCTTCGCCGGCTTCGACGACACGGAGTGCACCTGCCGCGAGGCGCTCGCCCCGCCGGCGGTCGAGGGCGTGCAACGGCTGCACCTGGTGCCGACCGCGTGGGGCGGCTCGACGACGGTCCGGCTCGACGCCCCGGAGCTGACTGCCGACGGCGCCGCTCCGGCCGCCCGCTGACGGAACGTCAAAGGCCGCCGCACCGTCCCCGGTGCGGCGGCCACTTCACGCTGGGCTCACTCGGGCCGGCGACGCACCAGGGTGATGCCGTCGGCCACGGCGAGCATGCTGACGTCCACCCGCTCGTCGCCGTGCAGCCGGGTGTTGAGCTCGCGGACGGCCTCGGTGTCGGGGTCCTGCGCCGACGGATCGACGACCCGACCGAAGAAGAGGGTGTTGTCCACGACGATCAGCCCGCCCGGACGCACCAGCGTCAGACAGAGTTCGTAGTACTCCGGGTACCCCGACTTGTCCGCGTCGACGAACACGAGGTCGAAGGCGCCGGGGCCGTCCGCTCCGTCCTCGGCCCGTAGCTTCGCCAGGGTCTCCCGGGCGTCGCCGATGCGCAGGTCGATCCGGTCCGCGACGCCGGCCCGCTCCCAGTAGGGGGCCCCGATGGAGGGCCAACGGTCGGTGATGTCGCAGGTCACCACCCGTCCGTCGGCGGGCAGCGCCCGGGCCAGGCAGAGCGTGCTGTACCCGGTGAACGTCCCGATCTCCAGAACGGAGCGGGCGTTCACCAGTCGGGCCAGCAGGGACAGCAACTGCCCCTCCTCGGGGGGCACCTGCATGGCCACCCCACCGGGGAGGCCGGCGGTCTCCTCGCGGAGTTCGCGCAGCAGCGGGTCCTCGCGTACGGAGACCTCACGGACGTACGCGGCGAGGCGCGGGGTGACGGCGATCTGATCAGCCACGATGGTCCTTCGATGTCGATCGGTGCGCGGACGTGCGGGTGCCCGTCAGGAGGCGGCGGAGGCGGTGGCCAGGCCGGAGCGGTGCTGGTCCAGCTCCTGCCAGATGCCGTCGAGCGCCTCGACGAACGCCCGGACCTCGTCGGTGGAGTGCACCGCGCTCGGCGCGATGCGCAAGATCTCACTGCCCTCGCGGACGCTGGGCGCATTGATCGCCTGGACGTAGATGCCGTGCCGCTCCAGCAGCAGGTCGGAGATGCGCCGGCTGGTCGCGTCATCGCCCACCAGGACGGAGACGATGTGCGACTCGTCGGACAGGAACGGTATGCGGAGCTGCTTCAACAACCGGTGCAGCAGCGTCGCGTTCTCGCTCAACCGGCCGCGTTCCTCGTCCGAGGCGCGCAGATGGCGCACCGCGGCCAGGCCGCCCGCGACCACCGCGGGCGGCAGGGCCGTGGTGAAGATGAAGGAACGGGAGAGCCTGCGGACGACGTCGATGAGGTCCGCGGGACCGGCGATGTAACCGCCCGTCGTACCGAAGCCCTTGGCGAGCGTCCCCATGATGACGGTGAACCGGTCGGCGAGACCGAGGCCGGCGGCTATCCCGGCACCCTGCGGACCGTACATGCCGACCGCGTGCACCTCGTCCAGGAACGTCATCGCCCCGTGGCGCTTCGCGATGGCGGCGATCTCGGCGAGCGGCGCCACATCACCGTCCATGGAGTACACGGACTCCGTGACGATCATCTTGGGCCGGTCCGGATCGGCCGCGGACACCAACTCTTCGAGGTGCGCGGCGTCGTTGTGCCGGAAGATCCGCTTCTCGGCGCCGCTGTGCCGCAGACCGTCGATGATCGAGGCGTGGTTCTTCTCGTCGGAGAAGACCAGACAGCCCTCGATCTGCCCCGCCAACACGGACAACGCGCCCTCGTTGGCGGTGTAGCCGGAGGTGAACAGCAGCGCCTCGTCCTTCGCGTGGAGCTCCGCGAGCTCCCGCTCCAGCAGGACGTGCTGCCCGTTCGTCCCGCCGATGTTCCGCGAGCCGCCCGCTCCGGCCCCCGACGCGCCCAACGTGTCGCGCATCGCGGTCAGTACGGCGGGGTGCTGCCCCATACCCAGGTAGTCATTGCTGCACCACACACTGATGTCGGCGGGGTGCCGCGGGCGGCTGCTCACGGCCGCCGGGAAACGCCCGGCGATCCGGTCGACCTCCAGGAAATCGCGTTTCGGCCCGGCGGAGTCCAGGGCCGTGTGCAGCTTTTGCAGGGCGTCGAGGTAATGAGACATGACGTCGACCCGTTCTCTGGAATTCATGACGGTGAGGCGGCAGCGTTCCGCGGCCGTGGGCGGCGGAGCGTGGTGCGGTGTGTGCACGACTCAATTCCGTCATGCTCGCGGCAGCCCCGTGCGCGGGAACGTAAAACGTACTCAGGTCGCTGGGAAGGAGCGTTCCGGGTGGCAATTCTCGCGGTGTCGAATATCATCCCGATGGCGTCTCGATGACTTCCTCGAATTGTTCGCGATATATGTGTCACGGCCTCGTGGATTCATTCTCTTCACATTGTCGGCGCGGTATGCTCTGCGGGATTCCGCCATGGGAGGGGACGAATTCACCATGCCCGCGAACACCACGTACGTCGGCGAGATCCTCGGGGTCCTCGACGCCGAACCCGGCCGACCCGTCCTCACCTGGCGCGATGTGACGCTCACCGCCCGGCAGTTCACCGGCGCCGTGCGGGCCGCCGCCGCGGTGCTGCACCGGTGTACCGGCGGCCGGCCCGACCTCGTCGTCGGCGTGCTCACCGTGACGAACACCCCGGCCACCCTGATCCTGCGGTACGCCGCGAACCTCGTCGGAGCCACGGTGGTGCACCTGCACACCATCAACGCGGTCGACCCGGGCGACCGGATCGGCCTCGACGCCGCCCGCCGGATCGTGGAGGAGACCCGGGTGACGGTGTTGGCGGTCGACGCGAACAACCTGGAACGGGCCCGCGAGGTGCGCGACGGCGTACTCACCCCGGTCGACATGGTGGCACTCGGCGACCTCGGACCGGACGTCATCGACCTGACCGCGGGCGACCCCGCGTTCGACGCCTCCGCGGTGGCCGTCGCCCCGTCCGCCGACGCCGTCGTCACCTACACCAGCGGTACCACGGGCAAACCGAAGGGCATCGTGGTCAGCTTCGGCACCCGTAGGGGATTCATCACCGGCGGCCTCCAACAGGCCTGGCGCGCCGTCTACCTCGCCACCCTGCCGATGAGCCACTCCAGCGGACAGGCCGCCGACGACACGCTCGCCTCCGGCGGCACGGTGGTCCTGCACGACGGCTTCGACGCCGGCAGGGTGCTCGCCGCCGTCCCGCACCACGGGGTCACCCGCCTGCTGGTGTCGCCGCCGCAGCTGTACCTCCTGCTCGACCACCCCGACGTCGACCGCGCCGACCTGTCCAGCATCACCGTCCTCAGCTACACCGGAGCCCCGTCCTCACCGGAGCGCCTGGCCCGCGCGGCGAAACGGTTCGGACCGGTGCTCATGCAGATATACGGCACCAGCGAGGCCGCCGCCATCACCCTGCTGACCCCGTTCGAACACTCCGACCCGGCGCTGCTGACCACCGCCGGACGCCCGCTGTTCACCCAGCTGCGCATCCGCGACGAACAGGACACCCGGGACCTGCCCACCGGCGAGACCGGGGAGATCCTCGTCCAGTCGCCGTTCGCGATGACCCGGTACGTCGGCGACCCGGAACTCACCGCCCGGACCCTGCGCGACGGCTGGCTGCACACCGGCGACCTGGGCTCCCTCGACGCCCGCGGCTACCTCACCCTCCGCGGCCGACGCTCCGAAACGGTGAAGACGGGCGGCATCAAGGTCTACCCGGCCAACGTGGAACGGGTCCTCCTCGCCCACCCGGGCATCGCCCAGGCCGCGGTCTTCGCGGTGGCGGACGGCGACCGGATCGAGCACCTGCACGCAGCCGTCGCCCTCCGGGACGCCCGCACCCCCGTCACCGAGGAGGAGCTGAAGGCCCGGATCGGCGCGGAACTCTCTGCCCCGCACGTCCCCGAGCGCATCCACCTGCGCCCCACGCTGCCGTTGACCGCGGTCGGCAAGCCCGACAAGGCACGGCTGGCCGCGGAAACGGGCGGCTGAACCGCCATGAGCCTCTCCCTGGCCGCCGTCCTCGCCGAGTCCGCCCTGCGCCGGCCCGAGCACCCGGCCCTCGTGACGACCGACGCCACCCTCACCTACGCCGAACTCTGGGCCGGCGCCCGCCGCCACGCCGCTGTGCTCCGCGGACAGGGCATCGGACCCGGCGACCGGGTGGCGCTGCTGCTCCCCAACGCGCCCTGCTTCCCGATGGCGTACTTCGGGGCGCTCGCCCTCGGCGTGACGCTCGTCCCGATACCGACGACGCTGCGCACCGACGAGATCGCGTACGTCCTGGCGGACTCCGGAGCGCGCCTGCTGATCTGCACCGAGGACGCGCGCCACGGTCACGGCGGCGCCGCCGCGGCCCGGACGGCCACGCCCGTCCTCACCGACGCCGCCCTCGACGCCGGGACCGACGCCGTCGACGCCCTCGTCCCGCGCACCCCCGACGACATCGCACTGGTCCTCTACACCTCCGGCACCACCGGCCGCCCCAAGGGCGCCATGCTCACCCACCTCAGCGTCTTCCTCAACGTCGAACTCGGCAGGGAATCACCGTTCGCGATGCACGCCGACGACGTGCTGTTGGGCTGTCTGCCGCTGTTCCACACCTTCGGGCAGATCTGCGGCATGAACACCGCCTTCCGGGCCGGCGCGACCGTGGTGCTGATGGAACGCTTCGACGGCCCGCGGGCACTGGACCTCATGGCGACGCACGGCTGCACGGTGCTCATGGGCGTGCCGACGATGTACCTCGCGCTGCTCGCCGCCGCCGAACACCCCACCCGCCCGTTCCGGTTGGACCGGGCCTACTCCGGCGGGGCCGCCCTCCCCGTCGCGGTGCTGGAGGAGTTCGAGGCGCGGTTCGGCTGCCCGATCTACGAGGGGTACGGCCTGACCGAGACCTCGCCCGTGGTCGCGTACAACCAGCGGGCCTGGCCACGGCGCCCCGGAACGGTCGGCAAACCGATCTGGGGCGTCGACGTCGCGATCGCCCGCTCCGACGTCGACGACCGCATCGAACTGCTCCCCGCCGGCGAGGTCGGGGAGGTCGTCATCCGCGGCCACAACGTGATGGCCGGCTATCTGAACCGCCCCGAGGCCACCGCCGAGGTCCTGGTGGACGGCTGGTTCCGCTCGGCCGACCTGGGCCTCCTGGACGCCGACGGGTACCTGCGCATCGTCGACCGCAAGAAGGACCTGGTGATCCGCGGGGGATACAACGTCTACCCGCGCGAACTCGAAGAGATCCTGGCCCGACACCCCGCGGTGGCGCAGGTCGCCGTGATCGGCGTGCCGCACGACACCCTCGGCGAGGAGGTCTGCGCGGTCGTGGTGCCCCGGCCGGGCGCCGCCGACGAGGCGTTGCCCGGCCGGATCGTGGACTGGTGCCGGGAGCGCATGGCGGCCCACAAGTACCCGCGGCTGGCCGTGCTCACCGATGCGATGCCGTTGGGGCCCAGCGGGAAGGTCCTCAAGCGGGAGCTGACGGCACGGTTCGCGACCCCGGGGGCCCGCCGCCCGTGACGCCCGGGGCGTGGTCCCCGGGCCCGGGAGGCGGCTCGGCCGCAACCCGCCGCCCCGGGCCGGGGACCACCCCCCGTGGTGTCACCCGGCCTGCGGAGCGGTCCCGTACGCCGCCCGGTCCATCTCCCTGGCGTAGGCCCGGACCACGTCGCACAGGAAGTACCGTCCGAAGCCGTCCTGCTCCAGCAGGTTGGCGTCGACGAGGCGGTCCAACGCGTCCTCGGCGTCGAGGTGGGAGCAGTCGAGCCGCTCGGCGACCGAGGCGGCCGTGAAGGTCGAGGTGTCGGGGGTCCCCAGGGTCCGCAGCACCCGGTCCGGGCCGACCCTGCGCCCCACCGGGGTGCAGAGGGCGGCGTAACTACCGGCGAAGCAGTCGCGCACCACCAGGTCCCCGACGCTCAGCTCGTCGAGCAGCCGTTCGGGCGCCGCCAGCCGGGCGGCCATGTCGGCGAGCGGGCGGTACGGCTGCTGGCGCAACCGGATGCCGATGATCCGCAGGGCCAGGGGCAGGCCGCCACTGATCCGGACGATCTGCTGGGCCGCCGCGAGTTCCGACTCGACACGCGTCCGGCCGACGACCGCGCCGAGCAGGTGCAGGGAGCTCTCCTTGTCCATCCGGCGCAGCACGATGGTCCGCGCACCCTCCAGACCGGCCAGCCGGTCCCGACTGGTGATGATCACCCTGCTGCGCGCGCCGCCGGGGATGAGGGGGCGCACCTGGGCGGTGTTCGCGGCGTCGTCGAGCACGATCAGCAGCTTGCGGTCGGCCACGACGGAGCGGTACATGGCCACCAGTTCGGCTTCGTCCTGGGGGACCGCGCCGTGCGGCACGCCGAGATCCCGCAGGAACCGGGCCAGCACGCCCGAAGGATGGGCCGGTTGCCCTCCGCTGCCGCCCAGGGAGGCGTAGAGCTGGCCGTGGGCGAACTCCCCGCGGTACGCGTGCGCGGTGTGCACGGCGAGGGCGGTCTTGCCGACCCCGCCACCACCACTGAGGACCGTCGTCGCGGCCGGGCCGAGGGCCGGGTCCCCGGCCAGCGGGTCGAACGGGTCGCTGCCGCCGGGTTCGTCGTCCGCGGACAGTCGACGGGCCACGAAATCGGGTAGGGCGGCCGGGAGCTGGGCCGGCTGCGGTCGGGACGAGGTGATCCTGGCCGACGGGCGGGCCACGGCGGGCACCGGATCGGAGGGCGGCGCACCCTCCGCGGCGAGGATCCGCGCCTGCATCTCCTGGAGTTCGGCGCCCGGCTCGGTGGCCAGCTGCTCGACCAGCAGCGCCCTGGTCTGCTGGAAGACGTTCAGCGCGTCGCACTGCCGGCCGGAGCGGAACAGCGCCAGCATCAGCCGGGCCACCAGTGCTTCCCGCAGGGGGTGTTCGCGGGTCAACCGCCAGAGTTCCGGAACGAGGCTCGCGTGCCGGCCCAGTTGCAGGTCCAGATCCAGCCGCCAGCTCAGGGTCTGGAAGTACCGCTCTTCGAGGTGCCGCACCTCGATGTCGCGTAAGGTCGTCGAATCTATGTCGTGCAGCGGTTCGCGCCACGCCGACAGCGCCGCCGTCAGCTCCGCCGAGGCCCCTTCGAGGTCCCCTGCCGCGGCGAGTACGCCGGCCTTGTCCCGACGGTTGTTGAACCGGCCGAGGTCGGTCTCCTCCTCGTCCACCTCGATCAGGTATCCCGGGGTGCGGGTGATGATCCGTGCTCCGGCCTTCGGGCCGAGCGCCTGCCGCAGCCGCATCACGTAGGTGCGCACCACGGCCGGTCCGCTCGGCGGCGGCGTGCCGTCCCAGACGAAGTCCTGGAGGCGATCCACCGAGACGATCTGCTTGGCACTCAGCAACAGGGCGGCGAGGATGACTCTCTGCCGTGGCGCGGAAACCGTCAACTCACGCTGGCCGACTTCGACGACAAGCGGACCAAGAATCCTGAAATCGATCAAATCGCTTCCTTCTTCGGCCAAGATGTCGGATCAGTGCCCGGGAACGGTTGACCGACGGGGCATCGGCTGCATCTGGCAATCACGGGCGGGGTGGTGCACGCCTACGGTGGGGACGTTGTCGCTATTCGGGCGAATCGGAACGTGTGGCGAACATTGCTGGGGCACGCGGTCGTTGTGCGCTGCAAGGGGGCCAACTGGTAGGTGGGTCGATCGTGTTCACTCCCGGTGAGCAGCGTAGCGCTTTCCGTGGTTGCACGGTGGTGGGCGAGGTGCCGTTGATCCCCAAGATGATGCGTGGGCACCATGGGTTCCCCTTCGAGGACCGTGTACGGAAGTTGTTCGAATTGGTTTCACGCGTTTGACGTTCTGCGTTCTTCTTCAGGGAGGGGGCTCGACTTCATCCATGGTGCGGACACGTACCTGTCCGAAGAGTTCCCCGTTCTCCTCCGCCCGCACCAACCGGCGCGCCGGATCCCCGGGCGGGGCGGGAAGTGGTACGTTCTGCCGTCGTTCGCCGCCGAGGCACGGGGTCCGGCGGTGCGGGAACGACGGGGGCGGGCGATGACCGAGGGAGTGCTCTCCCTGGCGGAGCTGGATCGGGTGGCCTGGGCCGAGTGGGAGTCCATGGGCGGCCCGGCGGCGGACGTCCCGGCCCGACTGCGGGCGCTCACCTCCGCCGACCCGGGCCATCGGCACCGGGCCTGGGAGTGGCTGGGGACCCACCTCTACCACCAGGGCACCGTCCACCCGGCGGCGGCGCACGCCGTGCCCTTCCTCCTGGGGCTGCTCGCCGAGGGCGGCACCCCCGATCGCGAGCGCGCCCTCGGCTACCTCACCCGGCTGGTGGAGCCACCGTCCGAGGACGGGGCCACCCCGCCGGCCGGCGGTCCGCCGGATGACGGTGCCGCCCGCCGTGCGGTCGCCGCGGGGGCGCGAGCCGTGCTGCCGCACCTGGACGCCGCCGACCCGTCGACCGCTGGCGCGGCGGCCGAACTGCTGGCCTGGTTCCCGGAGCTGGCGTCGGTCTCCCTCCCCGGACTGCGCAGGCTGTGCGCCCGCCGGCTGCCCGGCCGGGAGCGCACCACCGCACTCATCGCCCTCGGTGCGCTCGCCGGGGCGGCGGGCACGCGCTCCGACGCGGCGCTCCTGGAACGGCTGCTGGGAGATCGGGCCGACCCCGACCGCTGGGCCGCGGCCGTGGCCCTCTGTCGCATCACCGCCCCCGACCAACTGCCCGCGGCCGTCGCCGCGATGGTCGCCGAACTGGCGGCCGTGAACGTCGACCCGGAGGGGTACGAGAGGGTCTGGCGCACCCGTTTCCATGACAACCACGTCGCCGGGCTGCTCGCGGCGACGTTGCGGCAACTACCCGGGGAGCGCGGGGAATCGACCCGGGACGTCGTCGCCCGCCAGCTGGGCGAGCCGGTGGCCGCGCCGGACGACGTCGCCGCGGTCGCCTCCGGGTTGGTGGTCGACGCACTCGGTGATGTAGCCACGGTGGCCTCCGGAGCGTTGACCCCGTGGCAGCGTGCGGTACTCGGAGCGCTGCCCGGCGCCGACCGCGCCTGGGCCTCCGGAGAACTGGGCCCCTGGTTGACGTCCGCGTACGGCCTGCCGGGCACGCGGGAGGCCCTGGCCGCCTGGCTGGCGCGCTCCGGGTGACCGCGCGGTGGTCCGCTGTGCCGTACGGACCGGTGTCACTTCTGCCCGAGCCACAGATCCGGGCCGAACACCTCGTAGTGGATCGACCGGGCGGGCACGCCCCGGTGCAGCAGGTCGTCACGGACGGCCCGCAGGAAGGGGAGCGGCCCGCACAGGTAGGCCGTCACCCCGTCAGGCAGGTCCAGGGCGCTGACGTCGACCCGGCCGGGCAGCGCCTCCGGTTCGACGTCGCCGGGGTCCTCGTACCACAGGCGCAGCGTCGCCCGGGGGAGCCGAGCGACCAGCGCGTGCAGTTCCTCGCGGTGGGCGTGGGTGGCGGGGGTGCGGTCGGCGTGCACGACGGTCACCCGGCGGGACGGCTCGGTCCTGGCCAGGTGGTCGAGCATGGACAGCATCGGCGTGCAGCCGATTCCGGCGGAGGCGAGGAGGAGGGGCTCGTCGCCCGGCGGCAGCACCAGATCGCCGAACGGTGCGGACACGGTGAGGACGACGCCGGGCCGGGCGTGCGCATGGAGCCAGTGGGACACCTCGCCGTCCGGTGTCCCGTCGGCCGCCACCCGCTTGACGGTGATGCGCCACTGGGGACGTCCCGGCGCGCCGGAGAGGCTGTACTGGCGGATCTGCCGTGCGCCGTCCGGTAGCGGGGCCCGCACGCTCAGGTACTGACCGGGCCGGAACGCCGTGAGGGGGCGGCCGTCAGCGGGGCGCAGGGTCAGCGAGACGGTGTCCGGGGTCTCGGTGCGGCGCTCGACGATCACCATCCGCCGCCAGGTGTCGGTGCCGGTAGCTCCGGCCTCGCGGTAGAGGCGGGCTTCGACGGCGATCAGGGCGTTGGCCATGAGCCAGTACACCTCGTCCCAGGCGGCGGCGACCTCGGGCGTGACGGTGTCCTCGCCGAGCACCTCGGCTATCGCCGCGAAGAGGTGGCGGTGGACCAGCCGGTACTGGTCGGGGGCGATGCCCAGTGAGGCGTGCTTGTGCGCGATCCGTAGGAGCAGTTGGTCCGGCCGGTCGTCGGGCCGTTCGAGCAGCATCCCGGCGAAGGCGGCGATCGATCCGGCGAGGGCCTGCTGCTGGGAGCCGTTCGCCTGGTTGCCGCGGTTGAAGAGGTCCCGCAGCAGCTCGGGACACTCCTCGAAGAGGCGCCGGTAGAACAGATCGGTGATCTGTTCGATGGCCGCGCCCACGACCGGCAGGGTGGCGCGGACGACCGGGGCGGATCGGGGGGACAGCACGGCGACTCCTAAGTGGTAGATGATCTGCATATTTAAGGGGAGGGGAAGCCTCGCCCGAGGGGTGGGGGAGCGTTAGGCGTGCCGGCGTCCGATCAGCCCGACCAGCACGGGGCCGGTGGGCGAGGCGGCGAGGTCGTGGACGGTCAGCGGATCGAGTGCCGAGTAGAACGCTTCTTGGGCGGTGCGCAGTGCCCCGCGGAGTCGGCAGGCCCCGCGCAGCGGGCAGGGGGAGTCGCCCTCGCAGGCGACGACCTCCTCCTCGCCCTCCAGGTCGCGGACCAGGCGGCCGACCGAGGTGTGCCGCCCGGCCTCCGTGAGGGCGAGTCCGCCGCCCCGGCCCCGTCGTGCCTCGATCACGCCCAGGTGTTGCAGCCGTGCGATGGCCTTGGCCATGTGCGTGTACGGCACGTCCATGGCGTGGGCGACCTCGCGCGTGGTGAGCGGTTCGGCGTCCTTGGTGGCGGCGAGGGTCATCACGGCGCGTAGTGCCAGGTCGGTGAACTTGGTCAGCCGCATGTTCGGACCGTATCAAATATGCATTCGGGAGTCTTATTTGGGTGGGTCGTTCGACGTCGGCCCGGCGGAAAGTGGTGGTGCCGGACCTAGGCGCGGCGGACACTGCCCGCCGCACCCGAACCGGCTGAAGATCGTTGTCGTGTGCCGGGGTGCGGAACCCGGTCTCCGCGGCTCGACGGTGCTCAGGCCCGGTCGGCCCCGTCTTCCACCATGTCGTCAGGGGTGAGTCCGTCCATGAGCGCAGACGCAGACGCAGCCGCCGTCGCCACCATGCGTGCGATCAGTCAGGGGTCCTTCGGCGGGCCCGAGGTGCTGAGGGAGGTGCGGTGCCAGGTCCCGGAACCGGGGCCGAACGAACTCCTCGTGCGCGTGCACGCGGCCGGGCTCAACCCGACCGACTGGAAGCACCGGGCGAGGGAGGCGTTCCTCGGCGAACCGCCGTTCGTCCTCGGCTGGGACGTCTCCGGGGTGGTCGAGACGGTCGGGACCGGAGTCACCCTGTTCGGGCCGGGGGACGAGGTCTTCGGGATGTTGCCCTACCCGTACGGTGCGGGGGCGCACGCCGAGTACGTGACCGCGCCGGCCCGCGCCTTCGCGTCCAAGCCGTCCAGAATCGACCACGTGCAGGCGGCAGCCCTGCCGTTGGCCGCGTTGACGGCTTGGCAGGCGCTCGTCGACACCGCTCGGGTGGGGCCGGGGCACCGCGTCCTGATCCATGCGGCGGCCGGCGGGGTCGGTCACCTGGCCGTGCAGATCGCCAAGGCCAGGGGGGCGTACGTGATCGGTACGGCCAGCGGGGACAACGACGGGTTCCTGCGTCGGCTGGGCTGCGACGAGGTGATCGACTACCGGAAGGTCGACTTCGCCGAAGCCGTCAGTGGGGTGGACATCGTCCTGGACGCCGTCGGGGGTGACTACCGCGCCCGCTCGCTCCGGACCCTGCGCCGGGGCGGTGTGCTCGTCTCCCTCCAGCCCTACGGGAAGCGGGAACTCTCCGCGGAGGCGGACCGGTTCGGGGTGCGCGGTGAGGTGATGATCGTCGAGTCCGACCACGCCGGAATGAACGCGATCGCCGACCTCGTCCGGGCCGACCGCTTGCGCGCCACCATCGCCGGGACGTACCCGCTGGCCGATGCCGCCGAGGCGCACCTGCGGGGGGAGACCGGACGGACGGCCGGCAAGTTGGTGCTCCTCGTACGGTGATCCGGTGCCGTACGCGCCACCCGGGTGGTCCGACGCGCGGCCCGCCCGGCTCGGTGGGCGTGGTGGCAGAGTGCGCCGCGCCCACCATCGGGTGAAATGCGTTCCAGGGGGGCGGCGGTGGCCGGTGAGGCGTGAGCGGACATCTTATGTGATCTTGTTAATCCCTAACCCCCTTATGTCGACACATCTCTGACGTTGCATCATATGAATGTGTGACTGGATTTTCTGACGGAAGAATCATTTCCTCCCGCATTTCCTGGGTGCCGGTGGCCATGTGCGTGCCTTGCCCCGCGTCAATTCCGCACCGTAGCGTTCGTGGCTGCGAGGGCGTCGGGTGGCAGCCCTCGTGGTCCTGGCCAGGGCATTTCTGTGCTTGCCGTCGAAGTGGCGACCCCTGCGGTCGCACGTTCTTCGAGAAAGGGCAATTCGCATGACTGTTCCTGGAACCTTCCCTTCGATTCCCGCGGCACTGGTCTTCGACTGTGACGGCACGCTGGTGGACACGGAATCCCACTGGCAGGCCGCACGCATGCGGTCCTTCTCCGAATTCGGGCTGAAGGCACCACCCGGTTTCGCCGAGAGAGCGGCCGGGGTGCACTACACGGAATGCGGGAGCCTCATGGCCGAGGAAACCGGCACGCCGGAACTGGCCGACGCGTTGACGCAGGCCCTGCTGTCCCACTTCACGGAACTCGCCGACACGGCCCCGACCACCATGCCCGGTGCCGAGGACCTGGTGCGCTTGGTCTCGGGTCGACTGCCGCTGGCGGTGGCGAGCAACTGCCCGGCCGCCGTGGTGGAGGCCAGCCTCGGCAGGGCAGGCCTCCTCGACCACTTCGACCACCTCGTCGTCCCGGACGAGGAACTGCGGCCCAAACCCGAACCCGACCTCTACTCGCGCGCCGCGGACCTCTGCGGCACGCCTCCCGGGGACACCCTGGCCTTCGAGGACTCCCTCACCGGCATCGAAGCGGCACGCCGCGCCGGACTGCGGGTGGTCGGCGTCGGCAGGCAACCGGGGTGGCAGGAGCACCCGGCCAACTGGTGGGTCGACACCCTCGACGCCCTGGAACTGGTCAGCTGGATGCGGGGGACCCTCCCCGACGCCACCGACTGACCCGGGTCGCCCCTCGGGGGTCAGACGTCGTTCGACGTCGCTCGCGAGGTGCACCACAGGAAGACCAGGGCCGCCGCGGCGATGACCGCCCCCAGGGCGTACACCGTCGCCGCGCCGGCTCCGAGGGCGGCGCCGCCGAGCGCGGTGCCGAGGCCGATGCCCAGATAGATCGAGGACGAGTTGAGCGAGACCACCAGCGGGGCCTCCTGCGGGGCGACCTCGATCAGTCGGTGCTGTTGCGCGGGTGTCTGGCACCAACTGCTCGCACCCCAGAGGAACACCAACAGGCCGACCAAGGGGGTGGCGTCGGTGCCCACCGCGGCGAGCCGACCCAGTGACCCGAGGGCGAGCGCCATGACGACGTACCCCACGGTCAACACCGTGGTGGAACCCCGGACGTCGGTGGCGTAACCGGCGGCCAGATTGCCGACGACGGCACCCAGGCCGTACAGGAAGAGCATCCACAGGACGGCGTCCCCGTGCACGTCGACCGCCCCCAGTACGGGCACGCTGTAGGCGTACGCCGTGTAGCTGGCCGCCATGCCGAGCACGGTGAGCGGTAGCACGCCGAGGACGGCGGGTCGTCGCAGTACGGCGAGGCGGGTGCGCAGCGGTACCCGGGCATGGCCCGGCAGCCACGGCATGACCAGGCGCAGCACCGCGGCGACGAGCAGGCAGAGCGCCGCGACCAGGGCGAGTGCGGTGCGCCAGCCGAACCACTGGCTGGCGGCGCTGCCGAGCGGGACGCCGAGCGCGGTGGCGGCGGTGAGTCCGCCGATCACCACGGCCAGTGCGCGACCGCGGAGTTCGGGGCGGACGAGGGCGGCGCTGACCGCGCCCGCGGTGGGCGTGTAGGCGGCCGCACCGGCCGCGGCCAGCACGCGGCTGCCGAGCAGGGCGACCGGGTCGGGGGCGAGCGCCGAGCCGAGGTTGGCGATGCCGAGCACGGACAGCGCGCCGATGAGTAAGGTCCGGCGCGGCAGCCGTGCGAGGGCCGTGGCCAGTACCGGGGAGAGGACGGCGTAGGCGACCGCGAAGACGGTGATCGACTGACCCGCCGTCGCCGAGGACATCCGGAGGTCCTCGGCCATGGAGGGGAGGAAGCCGGCCACGATGAAGGCGTCCGTCCCGACGGCGAAGGCGCCCAGTGCGAGGACGAGGGTGGACGGCAGTCCGCTCCGGGGCGTCGGGTCCGGGGCGGCCCGGTTCGACCGTCCGATCGGAATCGAGACGTTTGACATCCTGATTCTCCTTCTGCGTCCGTGTGCGCGGTGCCCGCGTCGACGGGCGCGGCGCCGGGCCGCTGTGGGGGTGGGTGTGCTCAGCCGGTGGTGCGTGCGTAGTGGCGCCGGGTGCGCTCCGCGGCCGTGGCCGGTGCCGCGGCCATCAGATCGGCCACCGTCTGCCCGGCGAGTTCCCGACGCCAGGCGAGTTCGGCCCTGCGCATCGCGGTGGCGATCCCGCAGGGGTGTCGGAACTCCTGTGCCGGGGTGTCGATGCCGGCGCCCCGCTGGCGGATCTCGGTGCAGCGGAAGGCGTCGTCCGGGCCCTCGATGGCGGCGACCACGTCCATCAACGTGATCTGCTCCGGCGGCCGGCCCAGTCGGAAGCCGCCCCGGGCGCCGGGGGTGGAGTTCAGGATTCCGGATCGCACCAGTGTCTGGAGTCGCTTGGTGAGGTAGGCGGGCGGGAGGTCGAACCAGGCCGCCAGTCGCGCCGTCGGTACCGGCGCCTCGTCCTCCAGCCACGCCAACGTGAGGCAGCAGTGCAGGCCCCACTCCACTCCCTCGCCCATGCGCATAACCAGGACGATACACGTCCGGGTTCCGGCGGGCTGCGGGGGCGGGCGGGGCTCGTCAGGTCGGCCGGTGCGGAGCGGGGTGGCATGATCGGGGCATGTCTGACCGCATCATCGCCGCCTGTGACGGCTCATCGAGGGGCAATCCGGGGCCCGCCGCCTGGGCCTGGGTCACGGCGGACCCCCAGGGGCGCCCCCAGCGTTGGGAGGCCGGGCCGCTGGGCGCCGCCACCAACAACGTCGCCGAGCTCACCGCCCTGGCGCGCCTCCTCGAAGCCGTCCCCGCCGGCACGCCGCTCGAAGTGCGCATGGACTCGCAGTACGCGATGAAGGCCGTCACCCAGTGGCTTCCGGGGTGGAAGCGCAAGGGGTGGAAGACCGCGAGCGGTAGCCCGGTGGCCAATCGGGACCTCATCGAACACATCGAGGACCTGTTGGCCGGCCGGGACGTGGAACTGGTCCACGTCCCCGCCCACCAGGCGGACGGCGACCCGTTGAACGCGATCGCCGACCAGGCGGCCAGCGACGCGGCAACGGCCCAGACCCCCGCCGGTACGGCCCTCGGCCATCACGAACTGCCGGTCCCCGCGCCCGACCGCGCCACCGAGTCGCGGGCGAAGCGGCCGGCCGGCCGTCGCCCGAAGGGCACCGCGGGGTCGGGGCGCACGGACGGTCAACCCCGGGTGATCAGCGCGAAGTTCGCCGGTCGATGCCCCTGCGGCTCCTCCTACACCGCCGGCACCAAGATCACCAAGGTCGGCACGGGCTGGGGTCACCCGGACTGCCGTACGGAACGGGCCGCCGCGGACCGGGCGTCGGGAGCGTGACGGGGACCCGCCGGAGGTGAGTCACGCCGTACGGTGGGTCCTGTGCACCACTTCGACAACGGGAGTTGCGGCTCCCACCGGACCTGCCCGTCGGTGAGTTCACCGCACGCCGACCATCGGCCCGGCGGCAGGGGGACGGCATGAGACTGGAAGCCGTGGGCAAGCGCCACGGCCGCGGGGAGTGGGTCCTGCGGGACGTGCACCTCGCGGTCCGAGCCGCCGAGATCGTGGCCTTCACCGGCGACAACGGTGCGGGGAAGTCCACCCTGTTGCGCCTGCTGGCCGGCCTCTCGCGTCCGACACGGGGCAGGATCACCGGAAGGCCGCTCGGCGTCGGCTACGTGCCCGACCGGTTCGGCCCACCGGGACGGCTCTCCGCGCTCGCCTACCTGGTGCACCTCGGCCGGGTCCGCGGACTGTCCACCGGCGCCGCCACCGCACGCGGTCGACTGCTGCTGGAGCGGCTGGCGTTGGTCGGCGGCGAGGGCGCGCAGTTACAGACCCTGTCCAAGGGCAACGCACAGAAGGTCGCACTCGCCCAGGCCCTGCTCGTCCCACCGGAACTCCTGGTCCTCGACGAACCGTGGTCCGGTCTCGACGCCTCCGCGCACCAGGTGCTCGCGGAGATCATCACGGAGGTCGCCGAGGCCGGCGGCGCCGTGGTGTTCACCGACCACCGGGAGGCCGTCGGCCGGACCGGCGCCACCACCACGTACGCCGTACGGCAGGGACGGGTGACGGCCCTCCCGGCCGTTGCGGAGGTGAGCACCGGGCGCACCGCCGCCGCGACCCGCCCCCTCACGGAGGTGGGCCCCGCCACCGAGGTGGTGCTCACCCCCCGCGCCGGCGGACGGCCGGCGCGACCGCTCGACTGGACGGCGGTCGGCGCCCTCTCCCACACCGTGCGCGGCCCCGACACCGTCCTGCGTGTGGACCCCGCCCACTGCGACGCCCTGCTGCTCACGGCGCTGGGCAGCGGATGGTCCGTGGTGGCCGTGGCCCACCAGGGAACGCGGACGCCCACCCGACCCGGCCCGGGAGGCGGCCCCAGGTGATCGCACTGATCCGCTACTCGCTGGCCGTCGTGCTGCACTCCCAGCGCTATCTGCCCCCGCTGCTGCTCTTCACCGGCCTGCTCGGGGTGCTCACCGTCAGCGGCAGCGGACCGCTGCCGCCGGCGTACGCCTCCTCCGCCGGTGCGCTGTTCCTCGCCTCGACCTGGCTGGCGGTCGCCCTGCTGGACCTCGACGGTCCCTCCCAGCGCGCCATCGTCACGGTCAGCACCGGGCGGTCCTGGAAGGTGCTGGCCGGTTCGACGGCCACCGTCCTGCTCAGCTGCCTCCCCCTGCTGGTGCTCGGCCTCCTCTTCCCGCTCTGGGTGGGCGCGTACCAGGTCCGCCCGGTCGACCTGCTGCTCGGTGCGGTCGCCCAACTCGCCTGCGCGTGCACCGGAACCGCCATCGGACTGCTCTGTTCCCGGTCGGTGTTCCGGCGCCCCGGATACGGGCTCGTCGCCGCCCTCACCCTGGTGCTGACGACGTTGTTCACTCCCGGACTGCCCCCCGTCAACCGCCTCTTCCGACGGATGGCCGACTCCGTCGACTCCGCTGCGCTCCTCGCGCCGGCGTGCGGCATGCTCGCCCTGTCGGTCGTCCTGCTGGCGCTCGCGGGGACGGTGACCCACCACTTCGCCGCGCGCCGTGACTGAGCGCCCGTGCCGGCCCGTGGGGCGGGATCAGGTCGGTAGGACCGGGAAGTTGGCGTGGAACACGTTGTCCGGATCGTAGGCTTCCTTGATCCGCAGCAGCCGGCCGAGCGTCGCCGGCGGATAGGCCCGCGGCAGTGCGGTGGCGTGCTCATGGGTTTCGAAGCTCAGGTACAGACCCGTGGCGCCCAGCGCGTCCCAGGCGTCGTCCGCGGGACCGCCCGGAGACCCGCGCAGCATCGCGGAGAGGGCGAAGTTCTGGCTGCGGTGGGCGTAGGCGGTGGCGTCGGCGGGCGTGTCGTTGACGGCGCCGCCCACGGAACGGATCTGGAAGTAGCCCGTCCCGCCGTCCTCGAACATCCCGGCCACGGCCTGGGTGACCCCTTCGTCGAGGTGGTCGACGAGCGCGGAGCGCATGCGGTAGCCGCCCTCGCCGCGGTGCACGGCGCGTCCGGGGGTGACGACTCCCGAGTACGGTACGAGCCGGGCCTGTTGCTGGAGCACCGGGGCGATGCCGAGGAAGGGCTCCAGCGCCGCGACCGCCGCCTCGGTGTCGTCGCCCGCCCACAGGGCGTACGTCTGGCCGATCACCTGTCCGCGCTGCCGGACGACGGTGAGGAACGGGGTCAGCTCCCGGGGGCTCGCCTCGACCAGTGCGCCCCAGTCGCCCAGGAAGCCCGTCAGGTCGGACGCGTCATGGGTGAAGACGGCGAGCACCACGTCATCGAGTTCCGTCGCCTCGATGTCGAACGAGGTGACGACGCCCATGTTGGCCCCTGCGCCCCGCAGCGCCCAGAACAGGTCGGGCTCGTGGTCGGCGTCGGCGGTCACCCGCCGGCCGTCCGCGAGGACCACCTCGACGGCCCGGACGTGGTCGATGGTGAGGCCGTACGAGCGGGCGAGGAAGCCGATCCCGCCGGTCGTCGCGAGCCCGCCCGCGCCCACCCCACCGGAGTCGCCGGAGCTGATGGCCAGACCGTGCGGGGCGAGCTTCGCCGCGACCTCGCCCCAGCGCGCGCCGGCTCCGACCCGGACCAGACGGCGTTCGCGGTCCAGCAGGGTCACCTGGTCGAGGGCGCCGAGACCGATCACGATGCCACCGTCGTTGGTGGACCGTGAGCTGATGCCGTGGCCGCCGCTGCGGACGGAGAGGGGTACGGACTGGGTGCGGGCGTAGCGGACCGCGTCGGCCACCTGGTCGGCGGTGGAGGGCCGCAGGACGAGTCCCGGCGCACCCCGCCACAGATACGTGGACCGTACGTTCTCGTAGGCGCGGTCCCCCGGCTCCACGGCCCGTTCGGCGAGGGAGTCGGGCACCGCGTCGTAGTCGATGCCGTCGTGCCGTAGGGCCAGGGCGGCGGCCGGCCGGACCCGTCCGGTGGCGGCCGTGCCGGTGGCGGCCCGTTCGGCGGCGACCGCCTCGCGCAGGGCGGGGGCCACTTCCCGGCCGAAGAGGGAGAGGACGCGCGGGTCGTCGGAGCCGAGGACGAAGGTGCTGAAGCCGTCGTCCAGGACGAACCGCAGCAGCTCCTCCACCCACTGCTCGGGCGGACCCTGGAGCTGTCCGGTGGAGGGGCCGAAGGCACCGGTGATGTTGAGCAGCCGGCGGATCTCCCGGGGGTCGCGGCCGACGCGCTCGGCTTCCTCGTCGATGAGGGCGTTGCTCTCGGACACGGTCGGCGCGCCGAGGTAGCTCAGGCTGGGCAGCCACCCGTCGGCCTTGGCCCCGACCATCCGCAGCAGCCGCGGCTTGTAGGCACCCAGCCAGATCGGAATGTCGTGGGCCGGGGCCGGCCCCCGCTTGGCGCCGTCCACGGAGTGGAACCCTCCCGCCACGCGCAGGGGGCCGCGTTCGTCGGCGTCCCAGATCCCCCGGATGATGTCGATCGCCTCGCCGAGCGCCGTGACGCGTTGTCCGGGTGTCAGGGCGGGCACGCCCATGGCGCTGATGGCCTCCCAGAAGGCGCCGGCCCCCAGTCCCAGGCCCAGCCGGCCACCGGAGAGCAGGTCCAGGCTGGTCGCCGTGCGGGCGAGGACGGCGGGGTTGCGCAGCGGCACACCGGTGACGTTGCTCCCCACGCGGATGTGCCGGGTGTGTGCGGCCACCCAGCTCAGCAGCGTCCAGGTGTCGAGCAGCCCGGGGTTGTAGGGGTGGTCCTGGAAGGTGACGAGGTCGAGGCCGACCTCCTCGGAGAGGACGGCCAGGTCCACCACGCCCTGCGGGTCGCGGGTGCTGGGGGTGAGGAAAGAGCCGAACTCCAGTTCGTGCCCGTAGTCGGCCATGGTGCTGCCTCCCCTGGAGGTGCGGGTGCGCCGCTGAGGGCGGGTGCACCCACCGGAACGGTGTCGTTGAATGGTCAACGAAAGGGGCCGCCGGGTTATGCCCGGTCGCTCCGGTCACCTCGGCGACACGCTCCACCACCGACCCCGACGGACCAGCACGAACACCGGCCCCCGGGTCGACGTCCGCGTGCCCTCAGGGCAACGGCACGAGGTCGCCCAGGACGCTGTCGGGGCCCAGGGAACGGCCCCGCGCGAACGCGGCGGCGAACCCGTCCGTCCCCAGGGACCGCCGGAGCCGGGCGCTGACCCGGTCCACGTCGCCCCGCTCACCGTCCGGCAGCGGCGCGCCCACGGCGCAGCGGGCCGCATCGGCGGCGCCCAGCAGCCGAGCGGCCTCCTCGGCGTCCCCGAACAGCGAACGCGCGGCGGCCGAGCCCTCCAGGCCGAGCGCGACCGCCCGCGGATCACCCGAGCCCCGGGCGGTGGCCAAGCCCTCCGCGTGGAGCCGCAGGGCCGTGTCCCGGTCCCCCCGCGCCTCCGCGACGAACCCCAGTTCCGCCAGGATCAGCGGGGGCCGCGCGGGCTCGTAGCCGAGCCGACGGTGCAGGACGAGGACCCGCTCGAAGGCCGCCTCCGCGGCGTCGAGGTCACCGGCGCGGCGCGCCCCCATCGCGAGCCCCGTCTCCGCGTACTGCTCGCTCATCCCGTCCGACTGCTCCACGGCGAGCCGCCGCGCCCGCCCGTGGTACTCGGCCGCCAACGGCAGGTCACCGGTGAGCAGCGCGATCCGCCCGAGCCCGGAGAGCTGGAACGACACCTCCCGCCACAGCCCCAGGTCCTCCGCCAGCCGCAGGGCCTCCCGGTGCAACCGGCCGGCGCTCGCGTAGTCGCCGGTCACCTCCGCGAGGGTCTGGAGCGGGACCAGGGACTGCACCTGGCCCCAGGCGTCCCCCAACTCCGTGAAGACCCGCAGGCTCTGTTCACCGAGACCGCGCAGCACACCGAAGCGGCCCCGCAACTTGGCCTGGCACGCCTGGCTCGCGAGGGCCGCCGCGGTGCCCCACCGGTCGCCCATCGCACGGAACTCGCCCAGCGCCCCGGTGATCAGGTCCTCGCTCGGCGTCGCGTCGGTGATGCCGTACAGGTTCAGACCGAGGAACCAGCGGGACCACGCCAGCCCCGCGGGGTCGTCCACGTCCGCGTACCGCGCCAGGGCCGTCCGGTACTCGGCCGCCGGGTCGGCGGTGCCGCCCAGCGCGAGGCGGACCCCGCCCAGCAGCGCGCTCGCCCGGGCGATGCGCGAGGCCCGTTCCCCGGGGCGTCCGTCGGGGCGTCCGTCGGCCGGGTACGGCACGGCGAGGGCCCGGGTCAGTGCCCGCTCGGCCTCCCGGTGACGGCCCCGCAGGTACCAGTACCAGCCCAGGGCGTTCACCAACCGCAGCGCGCGCTCGCCGTCGCCGTCCCGTACCGCGCCGTCCAGCGCCGCCCGCAGGTTCGCGTTCTCCGTGTCCAGACGGCGCAGCCACTCCCGCTGGCCGTGGCCCCGCAGATGGGGTGCGGCGCGCTCGGCCAGGCGGGTGTAGTGGTCGCGGTGCCGCTCCTGGAGCCCGGCCAGCTCGCCCGCCGCCCGGAGCCGGTCGAGACAGTACGCCGCCACCGACTCCAACAGTCGGTAGCGGGGCCCGTCGGTGCCGTCGCGCACCACGACCAGCGACCCGTCCACCAACCGTGTCAGCAGGTCGAGCACGTCGTGACGGTCCACGCCGCCGGCCGGGCAGACCGCTTCCGCGGCGGGCAGGTCGCAGCCGTCGGCGTGCACGGCGAGGCGGGTGAGGACGGTGCGCTCCCGCTCCCCGAGCAGCTCCCAACTCCAGTCGATGACCGCCCGCAGGGTCCGATGGCGCGGTGGGGCGCCGCGCACCCCGGAGGCCAACAGCCGGAACCGGTCGTCCAGCCGGGCCGCGAGTTCGCTCAAGCCCAGCACCCGCACCCGGGTGGCGGCCATCTCCACGGCGAGCGGTATCCCGTCGAGCCGCCGACAGATCGCGGCGACCTCCCCCCGGGCGGTGTCGTCGAGCGCGAACGGGGCGACGGCCGCCGCCCGGGCCGCGAAGAGGGCCACCGCGTCCGGCTCGGCCAGCGGCGGCACCTCCTGGAGGCGCTCCCCGGGCACCCCCAACGGGAGCTGACTGGTCGCCAGGACCCGTAGCCCGGGCAGCGCCGTCAGCAGCCGGCCCACCAGGTCGGCAACGGGTTCGACGACGTGCTCGCAGTTGTCGAGGACCAGCAGGGAGGGCCGGTCGCCCAAGGCGTGGGCCACCCGATCGGCCAGGGACCGCGGCCGGTCGCCCGGCGTGGCGACGTCATCGCGGACCCCCGCGACATCGGCCACCAACTCCAGTGCCCGGGTGTCGTCCGCTCCGTGCGCGGGCGGCAGCGCGGCGAGGTCGGCCAGCCGCACCCCGCCGGGGTCCGCGGCGGCCGAGCGGGTGGCCGCCGCCCACGCCAGCCGGGTCTTGCCGACCCCGCCGGGCCCGGTGAGCGTGACCAACCGGTGGGCGGCGAGGACCCCGTCGAGCTCCCGTACCGCCGCGTCCCGACCGACCAGCTCGGTCAGTCCGCCGGGGAGCCGGGCCGGTGGCCTGGCCGCGGTGGTGACCGGCGCGGGCGCCGCGGCCAACGCCGGGTCCTGGCTGAGGATCGCCCGGTGCAGTGCGACCAACGGAGGGCTCGGATCGACCCCCAACTCGTCGGCCAGCCGCTCCCGCAACTCCGTGTAGCTGGCGAGCGCGGCACTCTGCCGGCCGGCCAGGTAGAGCGCCCGCACATGCGCGGAGCGCAGCCGCTCCCGTAGCGGATGCCGTTCCGTCAGATCGCCCAACTCATCGGCGACCAGAGCGTGTTCCCCCAGGGCGAGTCGGGTCTCGGCCTGTTCCTCCCGTGCGGTCAGTCGCTGCTCGGTGAGCCGGGCGGCGGCGGCGCGGGCGAACTCCTCGTCCGCGAAGTCCCCGTAGGCGGGGCCCCGCCAGAGCGCGAGGGCCTCGGCCCACAGGGCGGCCCGCGCGACCGGGTCCTCGGTGGCCCGCGCGGAGTCCGTCAGGGCGTCGAACTGATCCGCGTCCACGGTGTGCACCGGGTCCGTGCACCGGGCGCCGCCCGTGCCGCCCGTGCCGTCCGTTTCGTTCGGGGAAGGCGCACCGGTGCGCAGTCGGTAGCCGGTCGGGAGCGACACGACCAGGTCACGGCCGCCGGGCTCGGCGCCCTCCAGCGCCCGACGCAACTGCCACACCTTGTTCTGGAGGGCTGCCGCGGGATGCCGCGGCAGCCGGTCCCCCCACAGGTCGTCGATCAACCGGTCGGCGGACACCGGGCCCTCGCGATGGGTGAGCAGACACGCCAGTAGCGCGCGGACCTTGAGTTCGGGGACCTGTACCGGTCGCCCGTCCGATGTCCACACGGCCAGTGGACCGAGCACCCCGAAACGCATGGCCTCACGCTAACCCATGCTCAGGGCCGCACTCCGCCCCCGGGAACGGGTCCGGAGCGCACCCCGGGCGAACCGCCCGGCACCGAGAGCGGACCGGGAGCGGACCGAGAGGGGGAACCGGCACGGTCGGTGGCAGCACACGAAGAGAGCGAGGCGAACCGACATGACCGACCCGTCCGGCACCCCCGAACGCGGTCTGCGCCTGACCGTCATCATCGGCAGCGTGCGGGCCCCCCGCTTCGGCCCCACTCCCGCCCGCTGGATCGCGGCGCTGGCCGCGGCCCGCGAAGGGCTGGAGGTCGACGTGATCGACCTCGCCGAGGTGTGGCTCCCCGACGTCCACCCGGACCGGACCGGCGCCCCGCCCCCGCCCGCGGTCCGCGACCTCGCCCCCTGGCTGGCCGGCGCGGACGCCTTCGTGGTCGTGACACCGGAGCACAACGGCAGCATCCCGGCGCCCCTCAAGAACGCGATCGACTGGTACGTCGACGAATGGCGCGCCAAGCCCGTCGGATTCGTCAGCTACGGCGGGCCGTCGGGCGGGCTGCGCGCCGTGTCGCACCTGAGGGAGATCTTCTCCGCGCTGCACGCCGCCACCGTCCGCGACACGGTCGCCTTCGTCGGCCCGGACGGCTGCTTCGACGGGCAGGGGCGCCCCACGGACCCCGAGACGACGGCGGCTGCCGAGGCGCTGCTCGACCAACTCGCCTGGTGGGGCAGGGCCCTACGGGAGGCCCGCGACCGACGCCCGTTCCCCGTCTGACCCCGCCCGCCGTCCTCGGGACGGCCGCGACTCCCCCCACGTCCCCACCCGGCCGCCTCCCGGCGACACCGGGACCACCTCACGCCCCTGACGGCCGGCCGTCGTGCGACGGACCGTGCCCGGAAAGGAAGACCATGCCCTCCACCGTGCCCACGGAGGTTCCGCTCAAGGCCGGGCCCCGACAGTGGGCCGGGCTCGCCGTCCTGGCGCTGCCCACCCTGCTGATCTCCCTCGACCAGAGCGTGCTGTTCCTGGCGCTCCCGCACCTCGCGGAGTCCCTGGCCCCCAGCGCCAACCAAACGCTCTGGATCATGGACATCTACGGGTTCATGATCGCCGGTTTCCTGGTGACGATGGGCACCCTGGGCGACCGCATCGGCCGCCGCAAACTGCTCACCGGCGGGGCCTTCGTGGTCGGCGTGGCCTCGCTGCTGGCCGCGTTCTCCACCAGCGCCGAAATGCTGATCGTCACCCGCGCCCTGCTCGGCATCGCCGCCGCCACCCTGATGCCGTCCACCCTGGCCCTGATCGGCACCCTCTTCCGCGACCCGCTCCAGCGCGGCCGGGCCATCGCCGTGTGGGCCTGCTGCTTCATGGGCGGCACCGCACTCGGGCCCGTGGTCGGCGGGATCATGCTGGAGTACTTCTGGTGGGGCTCCGTCTTCGTGCTCGGCGTCCCGGTGATGGTGCTGCTGCTCCTCACGGCGCCGTTCGTGCTGCCGGAGTACCGCAACCCCGATGCCGGTCGGATCGACCTGCCCAGCGTGGTCCTCTCGCTCGGCGCCATCCTCCCCGTCATCTACGGCCTCAAGGAGATAGCCCGCGAGGGGTGGGGGCTGCTCCCCCCGCTCGCCATCGCGGTCGGGCTGGCCATCGGCATCCTGTTCGTCGCCCGTCAACACAAGTTGACCGCACCGCTGTTGGACCTGAGCCTGTTCCGACAGGGCGCCTTCACCGCCTCGCTCCTCATCCTGATGCTGGCCATGATCACCATGGGGGGCAGCTACCTGTTCATCACCGGGTACCTCCAGATGGTCGAGGGACTCTCGCCGTTCGAAGCCGGACTGTGGATGGTGCCCTCCGCGCTGCTCTCCGTGGTCACCGCGATGCTCGCCCCCACCCTCGCCAAGCGGCTCCCGATCGGAGTCATCATCGGGAGCGGCCTCGTCGTCACGGGCATCGGCTACGCCCTGCTCGTCTTCGTCGACCCGGTCGCCGGACTCCCGCTGCTCCTCACGGGCTTCGTCGTCGCCTTCATGGGCACCGGCCCCATCGGCGCCCTCGGCACCAACCTCGTGGTCGGCTCCGCGCCGCCGGAGAAGGCGGGGTCCGCCGCCTCGATGTCGGAGACCAGCGGGGAGTTCGGGGTCTCCTTCGGCCTGGCGGGGCTCGGCAGCCTCGGCGGGGCGGTCTACCAGGGCCAGATCACCGTCCCCGATGGCCTACCGGCGGGAGCCGCCGAGGCCGTGGGCAGCAGCATCGAAGGGGCACTGGCGGCAGCCGAGACACTGCCCCCGGCGCTGAGCGAACAGGTGCTGTCCGCCGCGGGGGAGGCCTACACGGCGGGGCTCAACACCGTTGCCGTGGTCTGCGCGGTGCTCGCCGCGGTGACCGCGGGAATCGCGCTGACCGTGCTGCGCCGGGCGGGAGCAGCCGCCGCGCAACCCACGCCCGCCGACGGTTCCGAGGCCCCGCAGCCGGTGCCCCAGCACCACTGACCGCGTCGGGAGCGCCCGCGGCCCCTGCGGACCGCCGGCGCTCGTCGACGTCCACCACCGGCAGCCCCCGGCCACGGCCGAAGGAGTCCGTACCCCGGGCGCCCCCGCAATCCCGGGGGCGCCCGACGCCGGTGCTCAGCCGGTCAGCGCCGCGGACTGCTCGTCCAGGTCACGGGCCCCGCGGGCACCGCCCGGCGGGACGTCCGCGGCCGGGACCAGGAACCCCGACACGCTCCGCAGCTTCTCCCGGGTCTCCTCCAACTCCCGCTCCGGCGTGGAGTGCGCGACGACGCCCGCCCCCGCCCGCAACCAGGTGCGCCCTTCGTGCCGGTACACGCTCCGCAGCACCAGCGCCGCATCGATGGTCCCGTCGGCGTCCACCGTCAGCACCGCCCCGCTGTACAGACCGCGGGGCCCGTGCTCGCTGCGCCGGATCAGGGCACACCCCTCGGCCTTGGGGATGCCGGACGCGGTGACGGCGGGGAAGAGCGCGCCCACGGCGTCCCACGCGGTGCGCCCGGGCGCCAGGGTGCCGGAGAGCCGGGAAGCCAGGTGCTGGACGCTGCCCCGTTCCTTCACCGACATGAAGTCGTCGACGGTGACGCTCTCCGGGGCGCAGACCCGGTGGAGCTCCTCGGCCACCAACCGGACCGACATCGCGTGCTCGAACACCTCCTTCGCATCGCGGTACAACTCGGCCCGACGGCCGTGGTCCCCCTCGGGATCGCCCTCCAGGGCACGGGTCCCGGCCAGCGGCTGGGCGGTGACCACCCGGTCGTCCCCCGTGACCCGGGTGACGATCTCGGGACTGAACCCCGCCGCCTCCCAGCCTCCGAGCCGCAGCAGGAAGGAACGCGCCGGGTCGTTGCCCCGCCGCCCCTCCACATAGGTGGCGGGCAGATCGACCGGCGAGGTCACCGGCACGGTCCGCGAAAGGATCACCTTGGTGAGGCGTGCGGCGTGGATCTCCCGCACCGCCGCGGCCACGGACGCCCGGTACGCGTCGGCCCCGTGCTGCTCGATGTCCACCGTGACCCGTGCGGTGCCGCCCACCGCGCCGCCCAGGGCAGCGGC
The DNA here is from genome assembly GCF_042724695.1 of Streptomyces sp. NPDC127068. Lineage (NCBI taxonomy): Bacteria > Bacillati > Actinomycetota > Actinomycetes > Kitasatosporales > Streptomycetaceae > Streptomyces > Streptomyces sp. NPDC127068. The sequence continues at coordinate 232,037 of NZ_JBHXEN010000002.1, forward strand.
CGAACGGACCCGCCGCTCCAGGGCGTCGAGTTCGTCCGGGTCGAGGCAGCGCAGGAGCGCCGTGCCCGCGTCGAGCCGGACTTCCCGGGCCGGCACCACCAGGTGCGCCAGGGGCGCGTCCCCGGGGACGGGCGGCAACCCGTGCAGCGGATAGCTCAGCTCGAACGCGGCCCAACCGTAGGCCCGCCAGTTCCGCACGGGGACGGCGGCCAACGCCCGGTCGAGCGTCCGGAGCACCCCGCCGTCGGTGGGGAACACCCTCGACGTGCCCCCGGCGGCGTCCCGACCGGGGCCGTGGAGGGCCAGGACCGTCCGGTCGGGGTGCACGGTGACCCGGGCGTGCGCGCCTTCCGCCCAACCGACGGCGCCCCGGTCCTCGTACAGGACGTGCTCCTCGCGGGACGTCGCCGACAGCGCCGCAGCGGTGTTCAACGGCTCGCCGGTCAGCGCGATGCGACGTTCGTGGTGGGCACGGGCCTGGGTCAGCACGGCCTCACTTCCTTTCCCGGAGTCGGTCGGTCCGGCGGGACGGGGCGTTCCGCGGGGTGCGCCGGGCGGGGGAGCGGAGACGGGGGCGCTGACCGCGGCCGTCTCGCTGCGCAGGGCCCGCAGGACGTGGTCGAGTACCCACGGCGGGTCGTCGAGGAGGTAGAAGTGGCCGCCGGCGAACACCCGGGTGCCGCGGAACCGGGCGGCGACCTCTTCCCAACGGCCCCCGTCGCCCACCGGCACGCCCCGGTCGAGCGCTCCGAGGAGCACCCGGAGCGGGGTGTCGATCCGGGGCCGGTCCAGGTCGGGCACGTACCTTCCGATCACTTGGAAGTCGGCCCGGCATGGCGGCAGGATCAGCTCCCGTACACCGGGGTCGTCGAGGAGTGCGTCGGGGGTGCCGCCGCGTTCGCGCAGGTACCCGACGATGGCTTCGTCGTCGTAGTCGGCCACCGGCGAAGGGAACTCCCGGAGCCGCCGGGGGCTGGGCCGGGCCGACACGAACAACGCCGTCGGCCGGGGTCCGGGGCGGGCCTCCAACCGGCGGGTCACCTCGAAGGCGAGGGAAGCACCCATGCTGTGCCCGAACAGGACGGTCGGCCGGTCCAGCCACGGCACGAGCGCGGCCGTCGCGGTGTCCGCGAGTGCCGTCATCGACGTCAACGGGGGCTCCGACACCCGGCTTTCGCGCCCCGGCAGCACCGCCGACAGCACCTCGACCTCCGCCGGTGCGGCCCGCGCCCAGTCCCGGTAGAACGCCGGTGCCCCGCCCGCCGGGCCGAAGCACACCAGTCGGGCCGCGGCCCCGGGCCGGGGGACGTAGCGACGGAACCAGGCTTCCGGGTCCGGGGCCCGGGTGCCCCTCGGTCGCTCAGCCACGATCGGACTCCGCGAGGCCGCCGTCGTGCCCCGCCGTCGCGGCCAACCGGGCGTCGAGTTCCTCCTCGGACAGGGACTCGATCTCCAGGAAGAGTTCCGCGACGACCTCCCACCGTCCCCCGTCCGGGTCCCGGGCGGCCAGCGCACCGGCGAGCCGCGCGACGGTCAGGGAGGACAGCACGTCGTGCACCGTGACGTCCTCGGTGTCCAGGCACTCCCGCAGCAGCCCGACGACGCGGGTGGCGAGGACGGAGTCGCCGCCGAGCGAGAAGAAGTCCTCGTCCCGCCCGGGCGGCCCCGTGTCGAGCACCCGGCTCCAGACCCGGGCGATGACCTCCTCCAGGGCCGTCCTGGCGGCCTCACCGCCACCGCCGGCCGTCCGCTCCGCGGCCAGGAGCGCCCGCAGCGCCCGCCGGTCCACCTTGCCGTTCGCCGTCAGCGGCAGCTCGGCGACGACGGCGAGGAGATCGGGCAGCATGGGGGCGGGCAGTCGTTGCGCGGCCAGGTCCCGGAGTTCGGCGGCCGGGACCGGTGCGGCGCCGGTCGCCACGACGGCGCACAACCGGGGGGCGGGACCGTCGCGCAGCACCAGGGCGGCGACCCGGCGCACCGCGGGGTGGGCCGCCAACGCCGCCTCGACCTCGCCCAGTTCGATGCGGAAACCCCGCACCTTCACCTGGTCGTCCGCCCGGCCGAGGAACTCCAGGGTCCCGTCCGGCCAGTAGCGGGCCCGGTCACCGGTGCGGTACCAGCGCACGCCGTCCCGGGCCGGGAACCGGTCCGCGGTGCGCTCCGGATCGCCGCGGTAGCCGTCGGCGACCCCGGCGCCACCGATCCACAGCTCGCCCGCCACCCAGTCGGGACGGTCCCGGCCCTGGACGTCGACGACCCGGCAACGGACGTTCCGCAGCGGTCTGCCGTAGGGCACGCTGGTCCAGTGGGCCGGCACCTGCCCACCGGTCACTTCCTGGACGGTCGAGTGGACGGCGGTCTCGGTGGTGCCGCCGAGCCCGAGGAAGCGACAGCCGGGGACCCGGTCGTGCAGCCGGACCGGCAGGTCCACCCCCACCCGGTCACCGCCGAGGAGCACCGCCCGCAACGAGGTGCCGAGCGGAGTGCGTTCGGCGGCGGTCAGCAGCATGTCCAGCAGTCCCGGCACGCAGTTCAGCACCGTGACCCCGTGCCCGCGCACCAGGTCGGCCCAGCCGGCGGCGTCCGTGCGGGAGCGTTCGTCCACGGTGACGACGGCGCCACCGACCGACAGCGGAGCGAAGACGTCGAAGACGGAGAGGTCGAAGTCGAGGGCGGACAGCGCCAGCGTGCGGTCCGCGGGGCCGAGCCCCAGCCGTTCGACGAGGTCCGCGAGGGTGTTGGCGGCGGCCCGGTGGGAGACCTCGACCCCCTTCGGCCGACCGGTGGAGCCGGAGGTGAACAGCACGTACGCGATCTCGTCCGGTGCCGCGTACACCGGCTCGGGCAGCGGGCGGGGCCACCGGGCGGCCTCGTGGAACGCCAACGCCCCGGGGCCGCCGGCGCCGGCGATGACGAGGGCCGCGCCCGCCCCGTCGCGGATCGCCGCGGCCCGGACCGGCGGCTGTGCCACGCCGACCGGCACGTAGTGCGCCCCCGCCGCATGGACCCCGAGCACCGCCACCACCTGGTCCGGGCCCTTGGGCAGGCTGACGGCGACGGCGTCACCGCGGCGCACGCCGTGCTCGCGCAGCGCCCCGGCCACCCGGAGCGCCAGCTCGGCGAGTCGGCCGTAGCCGAGGGCGGGGGCGTCGCCGGACAGCACGGCCGGGGCGTCGGGCGCGACCCGGGCACGGGCGAAGAAGGCGTGGTGCAGAGGGTGTCGGGGGAGCGGTCCTTCGGTGCGGTTGGCTTCGGCGCGCACGGCCAGCCGCTCGGGGGCGACCAGCGGCCCCACCGGAACCTCCCAGGCGGTACCGTCCGCCATCCGGTCGACCAAGCCGGTGAAGGCCGTGAACATGGCCTCGGCGCTGCCTTCGGGAAGGGCGTCGGAACGTACGTCCCAGTTGACGAGCAGCCCGTCGTGCACCTCGGTGACCTGGGCGTCGAGGAGCACCTGCGGTCCCTGGGAGACGATCCACACCGGCTCGCCGAGGCAGCGTTCGACCTCGCCGCCGAAGAGTTCGCCGAGATCGAGGGCACTGGTGAACACGACCGGGGCGAGGACCTGTGCGCCCCGGTCCCGGGAGAGGTCACGCAGGACCTCGATGCCGGAGTACGAGGAGTGGGCCGCCGCCGCGTGCATCCGCTCCTGGGTGTCCCCGGCCCGGTCGGCGAAGGAGCGCGGCTCGGTGAGGTCGACGTCGAGCAGCACCGAGCCGGTGAAGTCACCGACGAGCAGGTCCACATCGGGGTGCAGCGGACGCCGGTCGAACAGGGGGACGTTCAGCAGGAAGCGGGGCTCACCGCTCCAGGCGCCGATCACCTCGGCGAAGGCGGTGGCGACGGCGACCGCGGGGGTCACCGCGCGCGCCCGGGCCCGCGCGGTCAGCGCCGTGCGCTGTGCGGGGCCGAGCCAGTGGTGCAAGCGGGTCACCCGGCCGCCGGCCCCGCTCCCCGACCCGGGGCGGGCGGGTAACTCGGGGGCGCCGGGCAGGGCGCCCAACCGGTCCCGCCACCAGTGGACGTCCCGCTCGCGGGGCGGTTCGGCGCGACGCTCGGCGAGGTACCGGGCGTAGTCGTAGCCCAGCCGCGGCAACGGGGCCCCGGGGTGCTCGTAGAGGTGCACCAGGTCGGCGAGCAGCACCCGGTAGCTGCGGGCGTCGGCGGCGAGCATGTCGACGTCCACATGGACCCGGGTGCGGCCACCGGGCAGCAGGGTCACCCGGACGTCGATCATCCGCCCCGCGGCGACGTCCAGCATCTGGTGGGAGAGACGGTCCCGGAGCCGGTCGGTCTCCTGACGTGCCTCCTCGGGGGTGGCTCCGCGCAGGTCGAGGACCGGGAGCCGGCCGTCGTGCGTCCGGGGGCCGATCACTTGCCGTCCGTCGTCGAGGACGCGGGCGCGCAGCATCGGGTGGCGGTCGACCAGGGCGGCGACGGCGACCCCGAGCCGGCCGGGATCGACGCCGGTCCCGTCGAACTCGGTGTAGAGGTGGGCGGCCACCGCACCCAGGGCCTGGGACCCGCCCCGACCCACCCAGTAGGCGTGCTGCATCAGAGCCAGCGGGAACAGCTCCGCACCGCCCGCGGCCGGTTCGGCGCCGGGCGGGGTCGATCCCGGCGCCGGCCCGCCGGTGGGCTGCGGCGGCTCGGTGGGCGGGTCCGTGCCGGGTGCCCCGGCGAGCAGGGCGTTCCACTCCGCGAGCGTCGGCCGGCGTGCCAGATCGGCGAATCCCACGTCGATGCCCGAGCGGCGCAGTCGGTTCGCCACTCCCATCAGCTTCAGTGAGTCCAGGCCGAGTTCAATGAGGCTGTCGTGGTCACCGGGCGGCTCGGCATCACCGCCGAGCAGGTCGGTGACCACATCGCGGAGGTCGTCGATGGACAGCATGAAGCGGCATCTTCCTAACACGTCGTGTGAGGGGAGCTGCGGGCGTCGGCCGTGGGCCGAGAAGGGCCTTCCGGGTGCACCGATCCATGGGCCCGAAACCGAGCGACACGGAGAACGGCCCGGACGGCCGTTCCGGTGACCCTCGGCAACGGGAGGTGTGCAACGACGGTGGTTAGGTTAACCTAACCGTGCCAGTTTGTGGATGCCGCCCAGTGCACCTGGGGCACGCACGCTCTGACGATCAGGCACCCGCGCGGAGCGTGAACCGCCCCCCGGACCAGGAGAGTCGAGCCCACGTGACGTCACACACCTCCCCGACCCCCGCCCCCCGACCCTCGGGGCTGACCCCCTGGCCCGAGGAACTCGCCACCCGCTACACCGCGGCCGGCCACTGGGACGGACGGACCCTCGGCACCCTGCTGCGCGACTGGTCCACGCGGTACGCGGACCGCACCGCGATCATCGCGGGGAGCACCCGGCTGACGTACCGTCAGCTCGATCGACGCGCGGACCGGATGGCGGCGGGCCTCGCGGAACTCGGCATCCGACCCGGCGACCGGGTCCTGGTCCAGCTGCCCAACAGCGGCGTGTTCCCCGTGCTCCTCTTCGCCCTGTTACGCCTCGGCGCCGTCCCCGTCCTGACCCTCCCCGCGCACCGCAGCACCGAGATCGGTGAGCTGGCCCGACTGTCCGGCGCCGTGGCGTACGTCATCGCCGATGAACACGGCGGCTTCGACCACCGTCAACTCGCCGCGGACATCCGGGCGCAGGCACCCGCACTGCGGTACGTCCTGGTGGACGGGGAGTCCGGACCGTTCCGCGCCCTCGCCGAGGTCGACGCCGAACCCCGGGAGCTACCCGAACCGGACCCCACGGACCTCGCGCTGCTCCTCGTGTCCGGTGGCACGACCGGGGTGCCCAAACTGATCCCGCGCACCCACAACGACTACGGTTACAACGCCCGGGCCAGCGCCGACGCCTGCGCACTCGACGCCGACACCGTGTACTTGGCCTGCCTACCGATCGCCCACAACTTCCCCCTGGCCTGCCCCGGCATGCTCGGCACCCTCGCGGTCGGCGGCCGGGTGGTGCTCGCGCCCTCCCCCGACCCGGGGGACGCCTTCCCCCTCATCGCAGCCGAACGGGTCACCCACACCGCACTGGTGCCGCCGCTGATCCCGCTGTGGATCGACGCCGCGGAATGGGACCCCGCGGACCTCTCCAGCCTGCGCGTCCTCCAGGCCGGCGGCTCCAAACTCCCCGCCGACCTCGCCCGGTCCGTCCCCGACGCCCTGGGCTGCGCCGTGCAACAGGTCTTCGGCATGGCCGAGGGACTGCTCAACTACACCCGCTCCGACGACACCCCCGACCTGGTGGCCCGCTCCCAGGGCAGGCCGCTCAGCGCGGACGACGAACTGCGCATCGTGGACCCCACGGGCCGCCCGGTGGCCCCCGGCGAGGTCGGCGAACTCCTCGTCCGCGGCCCGTACACCCTGCGCGGCTACTACCGCGCCCCCGAGGTCAACGCCACCGCCTTCACCCACGACGGCTACTACGCCTCCGGCGACCTGGTCCGGCAACTCCCCTCCGGACACCTGATCGTCGAGGGCCGGGTCAAGGACACCATCGACCGCAACGGCGAAAGCGTGTCCGCCGAGGAGGTGGAGGGCCAGGTGGCCGCCCACCCCGAAGTGCGGCGCTGCGCCGCGGTGGGACTCCCCGACCCCCGCGGAGGAGGGGAACGGATCTGCGCGGTGATCGTCCCGGCCGGCCCGCGGGCGCCGACCGTGCAGGGGCTGCGCGCGTTCCTGACGGAACGCGGCCTGGCCGCCTACAAACTGCCCGACCGCGTCGACGTCGTCACGGACCTCCCGCTGACGGCCATCGGGAAGATCGACAAGCGGGCCCTGCGCACCCGGTTGACCGCGACCGACCGCGGCTGAACCGGCGGGGCGGGGCCCCACGGAGCCCCGCCCCGCCGGCTACCGCCACCCCCCGGTGCGTTCGTCCAGCACCTCCATGACCTTCCGCAGCGCCGCCGGGTCGAGCACCCCGTCGTGGTCGTCGGCGACGGTGTGCACCTCGACCACGCCGTCCGTGTGGACGGCCCACTCCTCGCCCCGGCGACCCGACGCGGCACGGAAGTGCAGGAGCGTGCCCCGGAAAGGCTCCGGTGCGAACGCCGCCGACCGCGCCGCGGCGGCGGCGAGGTTGGCGGTCATCGCCCGCACCGTCCCCTCGGGGAGCCCCAGTCCCGCCACGCCCGCGGCCACCGCATCGGCCGCCGGCCCGGCGGTCCCCGGTGCGGCACCGTCCGCCCCGGGATAGCCGTCCAGCACCGCGAGCAGGTCGACCCGCTCCCCGCGGTGCTGGAGACGGCAGGCGAGCGCCTGGGCCAGCACGCCCCCCAGGGACCAGCCGAGCAGCCGGTACGGGCCGTGCGGTTGCGCCCGGGTCAGGGCGGCCAGGTACACGTCCACCAACTCCGACAGGGACCGGGTCGGCTCGCCGCCCGTGAGGTCGGGCGCCTGGAGCGCGTGCACCGCCACCTCCTCCGGGACCCGGCCCAGCAGCGACGCGTACCGCCAGCCCAGCCCGGTGGCGGGCGCCGGGCACCACAGCGGAGCCGGACGGTCCGCGGACTCCGCGCCGGGGGCCGCCCGGAGCGTGCACACGACGTCCAGGCCCGTGCCCGGGCCGTCCGCGCCGCGCAGCAGACCGGCCAGGGACATCGGCGTCGGATGCCGGAACAGGTCCGCGACGGCCACCGGACGCCCGGTGACCCGCTGGAGCCGGTCCCGCAGCCGCACCAGCAGCATCGAATGCCCACCCAGGTCGAAGAAGTCGTCCTCGATCCCCACCTGGGGCAGCTCCAGGACCTCCGCGAAGGCCGCGCACACCCGTGCCTCGACCGGGTCCCGCGGGCCCCGCCCCTCCCGCGGCACGGGCACCGACGGCGCCGGCAACGCCCGCCGGTCGACCTTGCCGTGCTCCGTCAACGGGAGCGCGGGCAACTCCACGTACACCGAAGGCACCATGTAGTCCGGGAGCACCCTGATGAGCCGGGCCCGCAGCGCCGCGGCATCGAACACCGCCCCGGCGGCCATCACCGCGTAGCCGACGACGTGACGACCGCGCGGGCCGTCCCCCCGGACGTCCACCGCGGCCTGGAGCACCGCCGGATCGGCGGCCAACGCGGCGGTGACCTCCCCGAGTTCGATGCGGAAGCCGCGGATCTTGACCTGGTCGTCGGTGCGGCCCAGGTAGTCGACCGTTCCGTCCGGCATCCACCGCGCCAGGTCCCCGGTGCGGTACATCCGGGTGCCCGGACCGCCGAACGGATCGGCCACGAACCGCTCCGCCGTGAGTGCCGCCCGACCGAGGTACCCGCGGGCCAGACCGGCCCCCGACAGGTACAGCTCACCGATCACCCCGGCGGGCACCGGGTGGAGCCGACCGTCGAGCACCCGGGCCGCGGTGTTGGCGGTCGGCCGCCCCACCAGGGGGCGTTCACTGTCCACCACCCGTGCCGCCAAGGCGTCGACCGTGCACTCGGTGGGCCCGTACAGGTTGAAGCCCGAAGTCCCGGCGAGCGACCTGAGGTCCTGCCACAGCGGCGACGGCACGGCCTCCCCGCCGACGCCCAGCGCCAACAGCGCACAGCGCCCGTCCCGCACCAGGCCCGCCCCGACCAACTGCATCGCGTGCGAAGGGGTGACCTCGATGAAGTCGATCCCGTGCGCGGCGACGAACTCCACCAACGCCTCGGGGTCGCGCACGGTCTCCTCGGTGACCAGGTGCAGCGCATGTCCGTCCAGCATCCACAACTGCGGCTGCCAGGAGGCGTCGAACGCGAACGACCAGGCGTGCGCCACCCGGAGCGAGCGCCCCCCGGCAGCGGCGACGGTCGGCCGGTACAACAACGCACGGTGACTGGCGAACAGGTTGGCGATGCTGCGGTGCTCCACCACCACGCCCTTGGGCAGCCCCGTCGACCCGGAGGTGTAGATGACGTAGGCGGGATGTCCCGGCAAGGGGTGCGGGAGCGCACCGCCCTCCGGCTCGGGCCCGTCGTCCGCCAGGGCCTCCTGGACCTCCGACGCGTCCAACAGCAGCTCGGCGGGCCGCTCCCCGGTGGTCGGTACGGCGTCCCGGCCGGTCGACCCGCTGGTGGTGATCAGCAGCCGGGGGCGTGCGTCGGCGAGGACGTGCGCGATCCGGCCGCTCGGGTAATGGGGGTCGATCGGCACGTAGGCGCCGCCCGCCCGCACCACCGCGAGCAGGGCGACCACCGTGTCGGCCGTCCGGGGGAGCAGGAGGGCCACGGTGACCTCCGGACCGACCCCCCGCCCCCGCAACAGCCGGGCGAGCCGCGCGGTGCGCCGATCCAACGCGGCGAACGTGTACGAGGTCCCGCCGCACACCAGGGCCGTCGCACCGGGCGTGCGCGACACCTGGCGTTCGAAGAGGGCGACCAGGGTCGTCGCGGGCCCGGCGACGACCTCGCCCTGCCAGTCGACCAGCACCCGGCGGCGCTCCTCGACGGACAACAGGTCCAGGGAGCCGAGGGGACGGTCCGGGGCGTCGGTGACCGCTTCCAACACCCGGAGGAAGCGGGTCGCCACATTGCTGACGGTCCCGGCGTCGAACAGATCGGTGCTGTACTCGACACCCAGCCGCATGCCCTCGCGGCCGTACTCCTCCACCACCTCGAAGGTCAGGTCGAACTTGGCGGTCCCCGACTCCAACGGCTCCTGCGCCACGACCAGCTCACCGAAGGTCAGGTCCACGGCCGGTCGGGCCTGATGGCTGAGCATCACTTGGAACAGGGGATGGCGGGCCATCGACCGGGCCGGGTTGAGCAACTCCACCAGACGCTCGAAGGGCACGTCCTGGTGCGCGTAGGCGGCGAGGTCGACCTCCCGCACCCGGGCCACCAGCTCCCGGAAGCCCGGATCGCCGGAGGTGTCGGTGCGCAGCACCAGCGTGTTGGCGAAGAACCCCACCACCTCGTCCACGGCGTCGTCACCGCGGCCCGCGATCGGCGTCCCGAGCGGGATGTCGGTGCCCGCGCCCAAGCGCGTCAGCAAGGCGCCCAGCGCGGCGTGCAGCACCATGAACACACTGGCGTCACAGCGGCGGGCCAGGGCGCGCAGCCGCCGGTGCAGCGCGGCCGGGACCTCGGTCACCACGGTCGCACCCCGCAGGCTCGGCGCGGCGGGCCGCGGACGGTCGGTGGGCAGCGGCAGTTCCTCGGGCAACCCCTCCAGCGCCTTGCGCCAGAAGTCGGACTGCCGGCTCACCAGGCTCTCCGGATCCGACTCCGCGCCGAGCACGGCCCGTTGCCACAGTGCGTGGTCGGCGTAGCCCACGGGCAGCGGGGCGAAGTCCGGCACGTCGCCCCGGCCGCGCGCGGTGTACGCCGCGGCCAGGTCCTGGAGCAGCGGGAGCGCCGACCAACCGTCGGCCGCCACGTGGTGCAGCACCAGGAGCAGCACGTGCTCGCCCGGACCGACGGTGAACAACTGTGCACGGAACGGCACTTCGGCGTCGATCCGGAACGGGCGCGCCAGTGCCGCCGACAGCAGCGCCCCCAGCCCCGCCGGGTCGGTCGCGGTGACGTGCAGGTCGGGGCGGGCCCCCTCCGCGTCCAGGACCACCTGATGGGGCACCCCGGTGTCCTCGGCCAGGACGGTGCGCAACGCTTCGTGCCGATCGCTCACGTCACCGAGCGCACCGTGCAGGGCCGCCCGGTCGAGGGCGCCCGTGAACCGCGCCGCGAAGGCCATGTTGTACGCCGGGTTCGGGCCCTCCAGACGGTACTGGAACCACATGCGGGCCTGGGCGAAGGACAGCGGCAACGGATCGGGTCGCACCGCTGCCCGCAGCGGCGGCCTGGTGCTGGCGGACCCCAGGGTCAGGGCCAGCGAGGCCACGGTGGGCGCGTCGAACACGTGGCGCAGCGGTAGCTCGGCGCCCAGGGTGGAGCGCACCCGGCTGGCGAGCCCGGTGGCGAGCAGCGAATGCCCTCCGAGGTCGAAGAAGTCGTCGTCGATGCCGACCTCGGGCACGCCGAGGACCTCGGCGAACAGGTCGCACAGGATCTCCTCGGTGGGGGTACGGGGCCGCCGGCCGGTGCCGGTGCCCGTGCCCGGTTGCGGCGCGGGCAGCGCGCGGCGGTCGAGCTTCCCGCTGGGCGTCAACGGCAGCGCGTCCAGCACCACCAGGGCCGTCGGCACCAGGTGCTCGGGCAGCGAGGCGGACAGCGCCCGCCTCAAGGCGGTGGGCTCGGGTGCGGGCCCCGAAGACCCGGTGACGTAACCGACGAGGACGGCCGCCCCGTCCGCGCCCAGGTCGGTGCGGGCGACCACCACGGCCTCCCGGACCGAGGGGTGCGCGGTCAACGCCGCCTCGACCTCCCCGGGCTCCACCCGGAAGCCGCGGACCTTCACCTGGTCGTCCGTGCGGCCCAGGTACTCGATCACCCCGTCGGCGCGCCGCCGCGCCAGGTCCCCGGTGCGGTACATACGGGTACCGGGCGGGCCGTAGGGGTCCGCGGTGAAGCGCTCCGCCGTCAGCCCCGTGCGGCCGAGGTACCCGTACGCCAACTGGCGGCCGGCGAGGTACAGCTCCCCGGGGACCCCGTCCGGCACCGGGCGCAGTGCCGCGTCCAGCACGTGGACGGAGGTGTTCCACACCGGACGGCCGATCGGCACGTGCGCGGCGGGGCCGGCACCGGAGCTCGGGCAGGGCCACGCGGTGACGTCCACGGCGGCCTCGGTGGGCCCGTACAGGTTGTGCAGTTCGACCGTGCCGCCGTACACCTGGTGGAAGCCGTCGACCAGGTCCGGGGGCAGGGCCTCGCCGCTGCACAGCACCCGCACCAGTCCCGTGCAGCCGGCGGCCTCCGGTTCCGCGGTGAACGCCCGCAGCATCGACGGCACGAAGTGCGCGGTGGTGACCCCGTGCTCCCGGATCAGCCCGGCCAGGTACCGCGGGTCCCGATGGCCCTGCGGACGGGCGACCACCACGGCCGCCCCGGTGATCAGCGGCCAGAAGAACTCCCACACGGACACGTCGAAGCTGGACGGGGTCTTCTGGAGTACCCGGTCAGCGGGGGTGAGCCGGTACTCGGCCTGGGCCCACGACAGTCGGTTGACGATCGCCGAGTGCGGCACGACCACGCCCTTGGGGCGACCGGTGGACCCGGAGGTGTAGATCACGTACGCCGGGTCGCCCGGACCGGCGGCTCGTACCGGGGCGAGGCCGTCGGGGTCGTCGTGGGCGGCGTCCGCAGGGTCGTCCCACACCAGCACGGAGGTGCTGCCGCCCGCCGCCGGATGCGCGCCGGAGCCGTCGGTGACGAGGGCGACCGGGCGCGCGTCGGCGAGCATGAAGGCGATCCGGTCCGCCGGATAGTCGGGGTCCAACGGCAGATAGGCGGCGCCGGCCCGCACCACCGCGTGGAGCGTGACCACCAGCCCGGCGGACCGGGGGAGCGCCACCGCCACCACCGTGCCGGGTCCGGCCCCGTGTCGCACGAGCCGGGCGGCCAGCGCCCGGGCCCGGGCGTCCAGCTCCGCGTAGCTGAGCACGTCGTCCGGACCGATCACGGCGGTGGCCTGCGGGCTACGGGCCACCTGGGCGGTCAGGAGATCGGCGAGGGTGGCGTCCGGCACCGCGTGCGCGCCGCCGGTGACCGTCGCCCGTGCCACCTCGTCCGGTCGGAGCAGATCGATCCGGCCGAGCGGAAGGTCAGGGGTGGTCGCGAACGCCTCGAACGCCCGGCGCAACCGCTCGGCGATCGACTGCACCCGGGTCCGGGTGACGGCGTCGGGGCGGTACCCGAGGCTCAGCCGCAGCCGGCGGCCCGGCAGCGCGGTCAGGGCCAGCGGATAGTGCACGTCCTCGTGGCCGTCCGCTGCCAGCAGGCGCAGTCCCGGGGCGAGTTCGGCGAGGGAAGCCGGATCGAAGGGGTAGTTCTCCACCACGGCTAGGGTGTCGAACAGCTCCCGTCCGCCCGAGGCCCCCTGGATCTCGGCGAGCCCCAGGTGCTGGTGCGCCACCAGCGCCGACTGCTCCTCCTGGAACCGGGCCAGCGCCGCGGCGTAGTGCTCGGCCGCCTCCCCACGCACCCGCACCGGAACCGTGTTGACGAACACGCCGATCATCGCTTCCACGCCCGGCAGGTCGGCGGGCCGGCCGGACACCACACCGCCGAACACCACGTCCGTGCGTCCCAGGGTCCGCGCGAGCGTCAGACCCCAGGCGCCCTGCACGACGGTCCCCAGGGTCAGCCCCCGCGACCGGGCCAGGGCGGTCACCGACCCGGTCAGCTCCTCGGTGAGTTCCACGACGAGCCGACGCGGACGGACGCCGACCGCAGCGGAGGAATCGGGGGCGATCAGGGTCGGTCCTTCCCGCCCGCGCAGCGCTTCCCGCCAGGCGGCGACCGCTGCGGGCCGGTCCTGGGAGGCCAGCCAGTCGAGGTGTGCCCGGGGGGACGCGCCCGGTGCCGGCGCACCGCCCGCACCCGGTGCGTACAGCGCGAACAGCTCCCGCACCAGCAGGGGTTGTGACCAGCCGTCCAGCACGATGTGGTGATTGGTGACCACCAGCCGGTGCGACTCGTCCGCCAGGGTCAGCAGCCGGAACCGCACGAGGGGCGGCCGGCCCGGGTCGAAGCCCCGTGCGGCATCGGCCTCCGTCAGCAGGGCCGCTGCGCGGTCCCGCTCGGGGGCCGACAGCGGGCGCAGGTCGTCGTAGGTCCAGTCGACGGCCACCCGGGACGGGACCAGCGCCGCGGCCTTGCCCCGCCGGTTGCGACGGAACGCCGCGCGCAGCCCCGGCCAACGGTCCAGCAGCGCCTGGGCGGCCGACCGCAGTGCCCGCTCGTCCACCGGGCCGCGCAGGGTCAGGCAGAGTCTGCCCACGTACACCCCGCGGGCGGGGTCGTCGAACTCCGACCGGAACAGCAGGCCCTCTTGCAAGGGCGTCAGCGGAAGGATGTCCGCCAGCTCGGATCGGGCCGTCACGCATGCCTCCAGTCGGCTTCGAAGTCGTCGATCTCTTCCTGGGACAGGGCGATGAGGGAGAGGTCGGAGGGCGTCCACCCACCCGCGTCGGCGGTGGCGGCATGGGCCGTGATCCCCCTCAGATGGGCGAGCCAGCCCGCCGCGAGTTCCGCCACCCCGGCCGGGTCCAGGACCTCCGCCGTGTACGACCAGGCGGCCGTCAACCGCGGCCCGTCGGGGCCCGAGGTGACATGTGCGTCGATCTCCAGGGCGTGACCCAGTGCGAGCGTCGGGGGCACCCGGTGGAACAGGGCGTGCGCGCCGGCGACCGGCTGCCACGGTTCGGCCCGCTCGCCGGAACCACCGAACCGGCCCAGGTAGTTGAAGGCGATGTCGGGAGTGGGCAGCGCCGCGAGCGAAGCGGCCGTGTCCGGGTTGAGGTGGCGCAGCGCACCGTACCCGAGGCCCCCGTCGACGGGGGACCGCAGCTGCTCCTTGACGGTCTTGAGGGCCTGTCCGGCCGCCGGGCCGCCGGACCGTGCGTCGGCGAGGTCCACGGCCCCGGGGTCGAGCCGCACCGGATGCACGGTGGTGAACCAGCCCACCGTGCGGGACAACTCGGCGTCGCTGTCCGCGACGGCTTCACGGCCGTGCCCTTCGAGGTCGATGCTCAGCGCCCGCCTTCCGGCCGTACTGGTGGTGCGCCGCCGTTCGGCGACCGCCAGGGCAAGGGCGGTGAGCAGGACGTCCTCGGTGTTCGCGTGGAAGGCGGCCGGCACCCGGGTCAGCAGCGCTTCGGTGTCCTCGGGGCCCACCGTCACCGTGTGGCGCTCCAGCGTCGCCGCGGTGTCCCGTAGCGGGTCCAGCGCCACCGCGGTCAGCCGGGTCGTTCCGCTGACCGCGGCGGCCCACTGGTCCGCCCGGTCGACGGTGGCCGGCCGCCGGGCGTAGTCGCGCAGCACCCCGCTCCACGTCCGTAGGGAGGTGCCCTCGGGCGCCGGCTCCTCGCCCCGCCAGGCGGTGGCGAGGTCGTCGCACAGCACGCGCCAGGACACTCCGTCGACCACCAAGTGATGGATGGACAGGGCGAGTTGCCCGGTTGCCCCGCTGGTCCTTGGCGGCCACCAGAGCGCCTGCACCATGACCCCTTCCGCCGGCCGCAGCCGTGCACCGGCCGCCGCCGTCTCCTGCTGGTGATCACCCTGTGCGAGCCGGAGGAGGTCGGTGGCGCGCGGGGTGCCGGGCGCGGGCACGACCAGCTCCCAGCTGCCGTCCGGCGCCACCGCGAGACGGGCCCGGAGCGCGGGGTGCCGATCCAACACTGCCTGGAGGACGGCCTCCAGCGCAGCGCGGTCCACCCCGGGCGGCGTCGTCAGCGTCATGCCCTGGCTGTAGTCGTCCACCAGCGGTCCGACGTCCCCGGGGCGGGGTGCCTTCGACGCCGTGGCCAGCTCCCGCAGCCGGGCGACGATCGGCGTCTCCGCGATCCGCCCGAGCCCGTCGTCCGCCCGCACCACCGCCCCGGTGCGATCCGTCAGGGGTACGGCCACCGCGGCCAGCGCGGCCGGCGTCTGGTGCCGGAACACCTCACGGGCACCGACCGTCCATCCCGCGGCCCGGGCCCGGGAGACCAGTTGCAGGGCGATGATGCTGTCGCCCCCCAGCGCGAAGAAGTTGCCGTCCGCGTCCACCTCCGGCCGGCCGAGCAGCGCGGCGAACAGGTCGCTGAACAGGCGCTCCGCCGCGTTGGCGGGTGCCCGGCCGACTCCTTCGGGCAGTACCGGCACGGGCAGCGCCGCCCGGTCCAGCTTGAGGTTCGCGGACTGCGGCAGCCGCTCCATCGGCACCCACAGCGCCGGCACCATGTGGTCGGGCAGCAGCGAAGCGGCGTGCGCCCGCCAACCGTCCGGGTCCGCCGACCGGCCGGCCGCGGGCACCACGTAGGCGACCAGCCGGCGCGAACCGGGCACGTCGTCCCGGGCGAGCACGGCGACCTCGGCGACCCCCGCATGACGTCCGAGGACGGCCTCGATCTCACCGAGCTCGATGCGGAAGCCGTGGATCTTCACCTGGTGATCGGTGCGGCCCAGGCACTCCAACTCCCCGTCGGCGGTCCAGCGGGCCAGGTCCCCGGTGCGGTACATCCGGGTGCCGGGCCGTCCGTACGGGTCGGCCGTGAACCTCTCGGCCGTCAACCCGGGCCGCCCCAGATAGCCGCGGGCCAGGCCCGCGCCCGCCAGGTACAACTCCCCGGGCACCCCCGGCGGCACCGGGTGCAGTCGGCCGTCCAGCACGTACGCGGTCGCGCCGCGGACCGGGCGCCCGATGCGGGGCGGGCCGTTCCCCGTGACCTCGGCGACCACCGAGTCCACGGTGCACTCGGTCGGACCGTAGAGGTTGTACGCGGTGGTCGTGGGGTGCGCCGCGAGCGTGCGCCACAGGGCCTCGGGCAGGGCGTCCCCACCCGGCCCGAGCAGCGCGGGCCGGTGCCGCCCTTCGTCCAGCAGCCCGTGGGTGACGAGCTGCTGGAGCTGGACGGGGGTGAGCCCCAGGTAGTCGAGGCGTTCCGCGGCCACGTACGCGGCGACCGCTTCGGCGTCCGGGTACGTGGCCTCGTCCAGGACGTGGAGCTCGTGACCGCCCACCAACAGGACCACCGGGTCGAGCGAGGCGTCGAAGGCGAAGGAGGCGAGGTGCCCGGCCCGCAGCCGCCTCCCCCCGACCGCGTCCACTTCGGGCGGGAAACGCGTGGAGGTGTGCGCGGCGTACAGGTGGGCGAGGTTGGCGTGGGTGACCACCACGCCCTTGGGGCGTCCCGTCGAACCCGAGGTGAACAGCACGTACGCGGCGTCGTCCGGCCTCGCCCCAGCCAGCGGCCCCCGCGCACCCTCCGGCGCTTCGGCGTCCACCAGCACCACGGGCACCTCGGGGCACACCGGCAGCGACGGGGCCAGGGCGCGGGTGGTGAGGAGGCAGACCGGGGCCGCGTCCGCCAGCATGCCCGCGAGCCGGTCCACCGGATGTCCGGGGTCGAGGGCCAGGAAGGTCGCACCCGTGCGCAGCACCCCTAACAATGCGGGGACCATCGAGTGGCGCGGCAACGCGAGCGCGACGATGCGGCCGGGGGCGGCGCCCCGTGCTGCGGCCCACCTCGCGAACCGCTCCACCCGGGCGTCGAGCTGGGCGTAGCTGAGCCGTTCGCCCGCGCCGCCCCGACCACCGAGGACGAGGGCCGTCGCACCGGGTGCGTACCGGACCCGCTCGGCGAACACCTCGTGCAACAGCGGCACCACCGGCGCGGGCGCTGGCTCGGCCAGCAGCACCGCGCGTTCCGCTGCGGTCAACAGGTCGTGGTGGGAGAGCGGCAGGTCCCGCCGGTCCACCGCGGCGGCCAGCAGCCGCAGCAGCCGGCCGGTCAGCCGCTCCACGGTGTCCGGGTCGAACAGGTCCGCGCTGTACTGAGCGAATCCGGCGACCGCGTCCGGGTCGTCGTCCGGGTCGAAGCCCTCGATGAAGGTGAGACTCAGATCGAAGGTGGTGGTCCCGGCCGACACCACCTCGGGCCGGCTGCGCAGTCCCGGCACGGGCAGTTCGGACGCGGTGCCCGACTGGTGCACCACCATCACCTGGAACAGCGGGTGCCGGGCGGTGGAACGCGGTGGGTTGACGATCTCGACCAGCCGCTCGAACGGGAGGTCCTGGTGCTCGAACGCCGCGACGGCGGTCTCCCGGACGCGGTGCAGCAGGGTCGCGAACGACGGGTCGCCACGGACGTCCGTACGCAGCACGAGGGTGTTCACGAAGAAGCCGACCAGGCCGTCCAGCTCCTCGGCCGACCGCCCGGCGACCGGGGTCCCGAGCGGGACGTCCTCCCCGGCGCCGAGCCTGCTGAGCAGTGCGGCGACCGACCCCTGGTAGACCATGAAGGGGGTGACACCGAGGTCGGTGGCGAGGCTCCGCACGCGGCGGGCCGACTCCCCGTCCACGGTGAACCGGACTGTACCGCCCCGATAGGAGGACTCCGGGGGACGGGTCCGGTCCGTCGGTAGCCGCAACTCGGCGGGCGCCCCCGTCAGTTCCCGTTTCCAGAAGGCAGCCTGACGAGACGTCACGCTCTGCGCATCCTCCGCCTCGCCGAGCAGCTGCCGCTGCCACCGGGCGAAGTCCGGATAGCTCACCGGCAGCGGCTCCCACCCCGGCGCCTCGCCGACCCGCCGCGCACGGTAGGCGCGGGCGAGGTCGTTCACGAGCACCGGCAGGGACTGCCCGTCACCCGCGATGTGGTGCAGCAGCAGGAGCAGCACGTGCTCCTGCGGCCCGGACGCGAACAGGGTGACGCGCAGCGGCGGTTCCTCCGCGAGCGCGAACACGTGTGCGGCGGCCTCGGCCAGGGACTGCGCCATCCGTGCGGGCGCCACCGCGCACAGCCGGAGGCGGGGCCCCTGCTCCGGCGGCAGGACCACCGGCGAGGCGGTCCCGTCCCGGCCGTGGAAGACGGTGCGCAGGGTGGCGTGCCGGGTGCCGACATCGACCACTGCGGCGGCCAGGGCCGCCCGGTCCAGCGGGCCGCTGATCCGCAGGGCCGTCGGGATGTTGTAGGCCGCGCCCGGCTCCTCCAACTGGTGCAACAGCCAGAGCCGTTGCTGGGAGAACGACAGCGGTCCTGGCCCGTCTTCTTCCCCTGAGCCCGGTGAAGCCGCCGCATCCGTCGAGGCCGTGAGGGCGGGCCGGGCGCCGGCATCGGTCGCCGCCCCCTCCGCGTCGAGGAGCCGGGCCAACCCGGCGGGGGTGCGCGCATCGAAGAGCGCGCGCAGGGGCGGGCGCACCCCGAACGCGTTCTCGATCCGGGTGAGCAGTCGTGCCGCGAGCATGGAGTGCCCACCGAGCAGGAAGAAGTCGTCGTCGGGCCCGACCTCCGGAACGTCCATCACCGCGGCGAACAGCGCGCACAGCCGGGTCTCCGTCGCGGTCGCGGGTGCCCGACCGGCGGCCCGGGCGTACACGGGGGCCGGTAACGCCTTCCGGTCCAGCTTCCCGTTGGCGGTCAGGGGCAGCCGCCCGAGGGCGACGACCGCGGCGGGCACCAGATGGTCGGGCAGCCGTGCCGCCAACCGTGCGCGCAGCAGCTCGGGATCGAGTGCCGGGGCCCCCTCGGCGGGCACCACGTAGGCCACCAGCCGAGGATCGCCGGGGGTGTCCTCCCGTGCGATGACGGCGGCCTGGGCGATGCCGTCGGCGCGTCGCAGCAGGTGCTCGACCTCGCCGGGCTCGACGCGGAAGCCACGGATCTTCACCTGGTGGTCGACCCGCCCCAGGTACGTGAAGACTCCGTCGGTGGTCCAGCGCGCCAGATCACCGGTGCGGTACATCCGCCCGCCGGGCGGCCCGAAGGGGTCGGCGACGAACCGCTCCGCGGTGAGTCCGCGACGGTCCAGATAGCCGCGGGCCAGCCCCTCGCCCGTCACGTACAACTCGCCGGGCGAGCCCGGCGGCACCAGGTGCATCCGGTCGTCCAACAGCCGCAGCGCCGTGTGGTGCACCGGCCCGCCGATCGGTACGAGGGCGCCGTCACGATCCGGACGGCAGGCCCACAGGGTGGCGTCGACGGTGGTCTCGGTCGGCCCGTACGAGTTGAACATCCGAGTGGTGACCGCCCAGCGACGCATCAGCGCGGCGGGGCACGCCTCACCCGCGACGACCAGGGTGACGCCGTCGGGCAGCGCGTGTGCGTCGGGCAGGGTGGCCAACACCCCCGGAGGCAGGGTCAGATGGGTGATCGCGTGCCGGGCGCAGAATGCGGCGAGCGGCGGCCCGAGCCGCTGCTCCGCGGGGACGACGGCGAGCGCGCCACCGGTCAGCAGGGCCATCGTCCACTCCCACACCGAGGTGTCGAAGCTGAACGAGGCGAATTGGAGCACCCGGGAGCCGGGCCCGGCACCCAACTCCCCGGACATGGTCGACACCAGTGCGGACAACCCCGCGTGGGTGACCACCACCCCCTTGGGTCGGCCCGTCGATCCCGAGGTGTAGATGAGGTAGGCGGCGTGTGCGGGCTCCGCGGGGAGCAGCGGCGCGCGGGTGCCGAGCGTGGCGCGGGCCCCGTCGTCGACGAGGAGCCGTGGGGTGGCGTCCCCGGCGAGCCGGGCCGCGGACCCGGCGTCGGTGACCACCAGGTGCGGCCGGGCGTCGGCAAGCATCAGGGCGATCCGGTCCGCCGGGTACTCCGGATCGACCGGCAGGTAGGCGGCGCCCGACTTCAGGACGGCGAGCGCCGCCACCAGGAACCCGCCCGAGCGCGGCAGGGCCACGGCGACCACTCGTTCGGGCGCCGCGCCCAGTGCGGCCAGCTCCCCGGCCAACGCCTCGGACCGCGCGTCCAGTTCGGCGTAGCTGAGCCGGTGCACCGTCCGGTCGGGGTCACCGTCCTCCCAGCTGAGGGCCGGGGCGTCGGGGGCTTCGCGAACCCGCTGGCGGAACAGCTCCGGCAGGGTGCCGCGCGGTGCCGTCGGGGCCTCGCCGGTCCAGTCGGCGAGCAGGCGCCGCTGCTCCTCCCCGTCGATCGGCGCGAGGTCGCCGAGTGGAGTGTCCGGTGCGTCGAGCGCCGCGTCCAGCAGGCGGGCGAACCGGTCGAGCAGCCCGGCCACGGTGTCCGGCGCGTACAGGTCCCGGCGGTAGGTGGTGTCCAGGGTGAGGGTGCCCGCGGTGTCCAGCACCGCGGAAACGGCGAGGTCGAAGGCGGCGCCGCCACCCGCTACCGGCCGGTCGGCGAGCTGGACACCGGGCAGGTCGAAGCCCTCCCACACATCGCTGCGCAGCGAGAACATCACGTCGAACAGCACGTGGTGGCCCGGGGCGCGCTCGGGGCGCAACTCCTCCACCAGGGTGTCGAAGGGCACGGCCTGATGGGCGTACGCGCCGAGGCACCGCTCGCGGACCTGCCCGAGCAGCGCCCGGAAGGTGGTGTCGGGACCGGCCGTCGAGCGGAGCACCAGGGTGTTGCCGAAGTTGCCGACGAGCCCCGCGGCGCCGGGTGCGGACCGCAGCACCGCGGGTGACCCCACCAGGACGTCCGGTGCGCCGGAGAACCGGTGCAGCAGGGTGTGGAACACGGCGAGCAGGGCCATGAAGGGGCTGACGCCTTCGGCCCGGCACCCGGCGTGCAGGCGCTCGCGCAGTTCGGCGGGGAGGGTACGGACCAGTCGCCCGCCCTCTGCGGTCCGGGTGGGGGAGCGGGGGAAGTCGGTGGGCAGCGGAAGCGGCCCGGGCGGGTCGGCGAGAGCGGTGCGCCAGTGGTCCAGATCGGCCTTCGTCCAGGGCGTCCGACGGGTCTCGGCGTGCGCGAGGTCGGCGTACTGGACGGTCGGTTCGGGTGGTTCCGCACCCCGGTGGAACGCGGCCACCTCATGCAGCAGGACCTGCCAACTGCTGTCGTCCCAGGCGATGTGATGGGCGACGAGCACCAACACGTGCAGCCGGGGTGACAGTTGCAGCAGCTCGAACCGGACCGGGGCGTCCTCCGTCAGGTCGAAGGGCCGGTCGGCGAGTCGGGAGGCGGCGGCGTCCACCGCCGCCTCCCGCCGTTCGACGGGCGTGTCCGTCAGATCGGTCAGGGTCACCGGCACGACGGTGCGCGGCAGGAACACCTGGAACGGCACCCCGTCCTCGTCCACCCGGTAGACCGTGCGCAGTACGTGGTGGCGTTCGGCGGCGCTGCGCAGGGCGTTCACGAACAGGGCTGCGGCGAGGTCACCGGACAGGCGCACCGCCACGCACACGTGGTAGGCGGTGCTCAGCGGATCGAGTTGGTGCAGCAGCCACATGCGGCGTTGCGGTGGGGAGAGCGGCGCGGGTCCTTCGGTGCGGTGCGCGGGAGTCACGGGTGAACCGGTCCTGCCCTGTTGCCTCGCCATACCGCGGGCGACCAGTTGTCGGCGCAACAACTCCCGCCGTCGTTCCGCCGATCCGTCGCCCGCACCGATGTTCGCACCCGACAAGAAGGCTCACGTCCCCTCAAGGTCCGACTGGTGAGCCGCACCCTAACTTAGGCTAGCCTTATCTTGCTACGGCACCTCCGGTGCGCCCCGCGGCGTCCCGGTACCGTGCTTCCCCCGTTTGCTCAACAGCAGTCCACCTCCGAGTAGTTGATGGCGCGTGCAGCTAAGTCGGATGTCTGGAAGGCGTGCGGTAACGGAGGCGCAACGGGCCGCACCGCACCTTGTTGGCGGGCACTTAGGTATGGCTATCCTTTTCCCGTGCATCACGATTCGCCGAGTTCGACCGCGGCGCCCGTTCCCTCGCCGGAGAAGGCTTCGCTCCAGCCCTCTTCGTCCCGCTCCCTCCGGTTGTCCCGGTTGCCTGGGGTTTCCCTGAAGCCCCTCCCGCACTACGCGGCCGTCCCCCTCTGCCTGCTCCTCCTCCTGCTGCTCTGCCTCGGCTCCCTCGCCCTCGGCACCAAGTGGATCGCGGCGGACCGCGTCCTCGACCTCCTGCTCCACCCCGACGGCTCCGAAGAGTCCGGCATCGTGCACGACATGCGCGTACCGCGCACCCTGTTCGGCCTCGTGGTCGGAGCCGCCCTCGGCACGGCGGGCGCACTGATGCAAGGACTCACCCGCAACCCGCTCGCCGACCCCGGCCTGCTCGGAGTGACCGCGGGCGCCTCCCTCGGTGTCGTCGTGACCACCGGACTGCTCGGCATCACGGCCGTCCACGGCTACCTCTGGTTCGCGTTCGCCGGAGCCCTCCTCGCGACGGTCCTCGTCTACGCCCTCGGCGGCGCCGGCCGCGGCGGTGCCACCCCCGCCAAACTCGCCCTCGCCGGCGCAGCCGTCTCCGCGCTGCTCCAGTCCCTGGTCAACGCCGTGCTGTTGTTCGACGCGGCAGCCCTCGGCGACTTCCGGTTCTGGGCCGTCGGCTCGCTCATCGGACAGCCCGCGGCGCTCCTCGTCGACCTGCTGCCCTTCCTCGGAGCCGGGCTGCTGCTCGCCGCCCTCACCGCGCCCGCCCTCAACAAGCTCGCCCTCGGCGACGGCGTCGCGACCTCCCTCGGCCAGAACGTGGGCCTGGTGCGCGTCCGCGGGGCCGCCGCCATCACCCTGCTCACCGCCAGCGCGGTCGCGCTCTGCGGACCGATCGCCTTCGTCGGCCTGGTGATCCCGCAGATCGCCCGCCTGCTCACCGGCCCCGACCACCGGTGGATCGTCGCCTACTCGGCGCTGCTCGGGCCCGCGCTGCTCCTCGCCGCCGACCTCGCGGGCCGTCTCATCGCCCGCCCGGACGAACTGCACGTCGGCATCGTGGTGACGGCCGTGGGCGCCCCGTTCTTCATCCTCTCGGTGCGCCGCCGCCGACTGCGGGAGTCCTGAACCATGACCACCACTCCCACCGCTCCTCCCCCCGAGACGGCCGCCCGGCCCGCCGGCGGCCTGGTCCTGCGGGTGCCCCGGACCCGCGCCTCCTGGATCATCCGCCCGCGCGGCACCCTCGTCAGCCTCCTGCTCGTCGCGGCGGTCGCCCTGGCCTTCGTCGTCTCCCTCGCCTTCGGCGAACTGGACCTGCCGCTCGCCGACGTGGTGCGCAGCCTCTTCGGTGACGCCGACCCCGCCACCGAACTGGTGATCCAAGGACTCCGACTGCCCCGGGCGCTGGTCGGGCTGCTGTGCGGAGCCGCCTTCGGGCTTGCCGGTGCCGTCTTCCAGAACCTCACCCGCAACCCGCTGGCCAGCCCCGACGTCATCGGGATCTCCGCGGGCGCCGGAACGGCCGCCACCGCCGGAATGCTGCTCGGCGTGGGCAGCGGGATCGGACTCCCGACGTTCGCGCTGACCGGGGGCCTGGCCGCCGCGGCACTGATCTACACACTCGCCTGGAAGTCCGGCACCACGGGCTACCGCATCGTGCTCGTCGGCATCGGCGTCGCCGCCCTGTGCACCAGTGCGACCAGCTACCTGCTCCTCAAGGCGGGCGTCTACCAGGCCCAGCAGGCCCTGATGTGGCTCACCGGCAGCCTCAACGCCCGCGACTGGGAGCACGTGCGACCACTGGCCCTCGCCCTGGCCGTGCTGCTGCCCTGCGTCCTGCTGCTGGCGCCCTGGCTCAGCGGGCTGCAACTCGGCGACGAGACCGCCCGGTCCCTCGGCCTGCCGGTGCAGACCGCACGCATCGCCCTGCTCGTCGTCGGAGCCGTGCTGGCCTCGTTCGCCACGGCGGCGGCCGGTCCGGTCGCGTTCGTCGCCCTGATCGCCCCCCAGATCGCGCTACGGCTCACCGGCCCCCCGGGCCCCTCGCTGCTCCCGTCGGCCCTGGTCGGCTCCCTCGTGGTGCTCGCCGGGGACGTGGTGGGACGACAACTCCTGCCCGGCACCGAACTGCCGGTGGGCGTGGTGACCGGGGTGCTCGGCGCCCCCTGCCTGCTCTGGCTGCTCAGCAGGTCCAACCGCACCGGATCGGGAGGCTGACCCGTGGACCCACGACCGAAGGGGCTGACGGCGGAGGGCCTCACCCTCGCGTACGAAGGCCGCAGCGTGGTCGACGACCTCGACGTGGCGATACCCGCGGGCCGGATCACCGCCGTGATCGGCGCGAACGCCTGTGGCAAGTCGACGTTGCTGAAGGGGCTGTCCCGGCTGCTCGCACCCCGACGGGGCGCCGTCTACCTGGACGGTCAGCTCATCCACTCGCTGCGCGGCAAGGAACTCGCCCGCCGGCTCGGCATGCTGCCGCAGTCACCCGTCGCCCCGGAGGGCATCACCGTACTGGACCTCGTGAAACGCGGACGCAGCCCGCACCAGTCCTGGTGGCGCCAATGGTCCCCCGAGGACGAACAGGCCGTGTACGAGGCGCTGTCCGCCACCGGACTCACCGAGCAGGCGGACCGGAGCGTGGACGAGCTGTCCGGGGGGCAGCGCCAGCGCGCGTGGATCGCCATGGCCCTGGCCCAGGACACCCCCGTCCTGCTGCTCGACGAACCCACCAACCACCTCGACCTCGCCCACCAGATCGACATCCTGGACCTGGCCGTCGACCTCAACCGCGACCAGGGCCGCACCATCGTCCTGGTGCTGCACGACCTCAACCACGCCTGCCGCTACGCCGATCACGTCATCGCCCTGAAGGAGGGACGGATCGTCGCCGAAGGCGCTCCCGCCGCGGTGGTCAACCAGCGCCTGATCGGCGAGGTCTTCGGACTCAGCTGCACCGTCATCGAGGACCCGGCCGGCGGCGGCCCGCACATCATCCCGTTCGGCCGGCACCACGCCGTCGCCCCCGACCGCACGGCGACGGCCACGAACCGCTGACCCTCGCCGACCACCACCCGTGCACCCTCGGACACCACCCTGCGGTGACCGCAGCCCGGAAGGACACCCATGCCCCGCCACCACTCCCGTGCCCACTCCCCGTTCACGGACGTCCGACCGGACCGTCGCCGGTTCCTCGCCCTCACCGGACTGGTCGCCGCCGCGCCGCTGCTGGCGGCCTGCGGCTCGGACGATGCGAAGGACTCAGGGAGCGGCGGCGGTTCCGGCTCCGACGGTGCGAAGGCGAGCGGTCCGTGGAGCTTCACGGACGACCGGGGCAAGAAGATCGAGCTACCCCGGCGCCCGGAGCGCGTCGTCGCCCAGTCCCACCCCGCCGCCGCGCTCTGGGACTTCGGCGTCCGCCCGGTCGGCATCTTCGGCCCGCAGAAGGCCGCCGACGACAAGCCCAGCCCGCAGATCGGCAATGTGGACCTCGCCGAGACCACCTCGGTCGGCACCGCCTTCGGCGAGTTCCAGATGGAGAAGCTGATATCCCTCAAGCCGGACCTGATCGTCACCATCGCCTACGGCCCGACGGTCTGGTACATCCCCGAAGACGTGATCAAGAAGGTCGAGGAGATCGCCCCGATCGCGGTCATCCAACTGATGGGCGTGGCCGTGCCGGACGCGGTGAAGCGCTTCGGCGAGCTGGCGGCGGCCCTCGGCGCCGACCCCGACAGCGCGGAGATCAAGAAGGCGAAGACGCAGTTCGAGACCGCGGCAGCGGCGGTCACCAAGGCCGCAGCGGCGAAGAAGGGCCTCTCGGTCGCGGTCGTGTCCGGGACCAAGGCCAACTTCTTCGTCGCCGACCCCGCCTTCCACGGCGACGTGAAGTACTTCCAACAGCTCGGTCTCGACATCGTCGAGCCCAAGAAGCCCGAGGCCGGTTTCGAAGCGCTCAGCTGGGAGCAGGCGGGCCGCTACCAGGCAGACCTCCTCCTGGAGGACGCCCGCCCCGAAGGCGGCCTGACCCACCGGCAGATGGACGCGTACCCGACGTGGCGGGCCAGCCGCGCGGTGAAGGCCGGGCAGGTCGTCGACTGGCAGACCGAGACGCCCTTCACGTACCAGCGCTTCGCCAAGGTCCTCGACGACCTGGCCGCCGCCGTCTCCAAGGCACGCGTCGACGTGGTCTGAACACCCTCCTCCCGAACGCCCCCGGAAGCGCCCGAACGCTCCCGGGGGCGTTCGTGTTGTCCTCCTCCGAGACCACGGCCGGCGAGGGACGGGGCGGTCGCCGACCCCCTACGCGTAGTACCCCAGAGCTAGCTGGAAGGTCACTCCCCGGCGGGACGCGGACGACGACGGGCGGTCCGTAGCTTCACAGAGCCACCACACCACGGATCCCCGGTTCGATAGGAAGCCCATCTGCCATGCCCTCCCGCCCCGGCACGAGCCGTCCCCGCATCAGCAGCCCCCACATCAGCAGCTCCCGCACGAGTCGCCTCAGCTTGAGCCGGCTGCGTCGCGTCGCGCTCGCCGCGCTGGTCACCGCATCGGTGGCCGTCCCGCTGTCCGGCGCGGCCCGGCCGGCGGACGTGCCGGCCCCGGCGCCGACCGTCCACGGCCCGCTCCGCGCGGCGACCCCCGAGGCCCTTGCCGAACGGTACGCCGGGACCCGCGTGGACCTGGCGGCCGCCGCGCGGACGGCCGAAGAACACGGCGACACCCAACGAGCCGAGGCCCTGCGCACCCTGGCGGCCCCCGCCCGTCAGCTCCTCTCCTTCGACGGTCGCAACGGCGGCCGGGCCGTCGAGGTGATGGGCGACCTCGCCCGGGCCGACCGGATAGCCGTGCTGGTGCCCGGCGCGGGCACCAGCGTCGACAGCTACCGGCGACTGCGGAACGACGCCGGCGCGCTGCGTCGCACCTTGGGCGACCGGTCCGCCGTCGTGGCCTGGCTCGGCTACCGGACCCCGGAGGCGGTGAGCCTGTCGGTGGCCACGGCCCGACGGGCCGCTCAGGCCGTGCCCGATCTACGCGCTCTGGTCGAGGAGTTGACGCGGGTGAAGCCCGCCGCGCGTACGTCCCTGGTGTGCCACTCCTACGGCACCGTGGTCTGTGCCGGCGCCGCCTCCCGGTTGCGGGTCGCGGACATCGTGCTCTACGGCAGCCCGGGAACCGGCTACGACAGCGCAGCCGCGCTCCGTACCGAAGCCACCGTATGGGCGGGCCGGAGCAGTGGCGACTGGACCGTGGACATCCCGCACCGGCGCCTGAGACTCCCCTTCGTCACCTTCGGATTCGGTACCGACCCCGTCTCCCCGGAGTTCGGCGCCCGGACCTTCAGAGCGGGTCACGGCCCACACAGCGAGTACCTGAAACCCGGCTCGCTGCCCCTGCGCAACATCGCCCGGATCGTCGCCGGCGAGGCCACGGCCACGGCCACGGCCACGGGCGCTGACACGGACGCCAGTACGGGCACGGGCACGGACACAGCCGAACGTTCCGGAGGGGACCGTCGTGCGTGAACTCATCCGCCGCATCGACGCGGCCACCCCCGCCGATCGTGACCGTGCCGTCGACGCCCTACGGGCCCTGGCCATCCTCGGTGTGGTGCTCGGCCACTGGCTGGTGACCGCGCTCGTCGTCGACAGCGGGGTCCTGCGCGGCGACAGCCCGCTCGGACACCTGCCCCAGTTCACCCCGGTCTCCTGGGCGTTCCAGACGCTCGCGGTCTTCTTTCTGGTGGGCGGACAGGTGGGCACCAAGAGCTACCTCGCCGCCCGGGCCAGGGGCACGACCTACGGGCGGTGGCTCGGCGATCGGCTGCTGCGACTCTTCCGCCCGGTCGCCGTGGTGCTGGTCGTGTGGACGCTCGCCGTGATCGTGATGCTCGCCTCGGGCGTGGACGGGACGACCCTGTACACCCTGGGCAAACGCGTGTTGTCCCCCCTCTGGTTCCTGCTCGTCTTCGCGGCTCTGACGGCGGCGACGCCCCTGGTGGTGAGACTGCACCCGCTGTGGCCGCTCACGGTGGTGCTGCACGTCGACCTGATCCGCTTCGGTCTGAACGGGCCCGAGTGGCTCGGCTCGGCCAACATACTGGCGGCGTGGCTGGTCCCCTACTGCCTCGGCGCCACCTGGGCGCAGGGCGGGCGGCACACGCGGGCGATCGGCTGGACACTGCTGCTCGGCGGGGCCGCGGTCACCGCCGGACTCGTCCGCTGGGGCGGTTACCCCGCGTCGATGGTCGGAGTGCCGGGGCAGCCGGTCTCCAACCTGGACCCGCCCACCCTGGCGGTGGTCACCTTCGGTCTCGCCCAGTGCGGCGCCGCCCTCCTCCTGCTCGGTCCGCTGCGACGGCTCCTCGTCCGGCCCGTGGTCTGGGCGGTCGTGGCGCTGGTGAACCTCTCGGCGATGACCCTGTTCCTCTGGCACCAGACGGCAATGATCGCCGTGACCACCCTGGGGCTGTTCAGCTGGGTGCCCCTACCCGGTCTGCACACCGTGCCCGATGACACCGGCTGGGTGCTCACCCGACTGGCGTGGCTCCCGGTGTTCACCCTCGCGCTCTGGGTCTGTTGGGCCGCGTTCCGCACGTACGAGCACGGCCCGCGCCGCGGCAGCGGTCGACGGAAGCGCACGGTGACCCGGGGTACCCCCGCGCCGACCCGACCGATGCGGCGTGCCTAGCCTCATGGCTCACCACCCCTCGCGTCGGAGCGCCCGGGCCATCATCCCGGGCCATCACCCCGGCCCCTTCGCCGGGCACTCCCTGCCTTGCTGCCCGCCCCGGGCCTCAGCGTCGGGCGTGGCGGATCTTCAGCCGTCCGAAACCCACGCTCCCCGAGATCCGGATCTTCGGCCCCCCGGGGCGGGCGCGCCGTCGGGCTGTGTAGAGCAGTGGCTTCCAGCCGGTGCGCAGATCCTCGACGTCCACGACGGCGTCACGGGGCACGGTGATCCTGGCCCCGCCGGTGCCGAGTTGCAGCTCGATGTCGACCACCGGATGCTCGATGACCGCCCGGGACAGGTCCAGCCGTACCTTGCCGAACGCCGACTCGACCTTGAGGGTCCGAGGCACCCGCCATGCGCCGCGTCGCCGGATCCGCCCGGTTCCGGCGGTGATCGTGGCGGTGGTGTTCACCTCCGCCGGGAGCGAGGCCAGAGCCGGTACGAGCGCGCCGTGCGTGGTGGCGGTGAGGACCTGGTGGAGGCGCCCGTCCATCTCCTCGTGCGGGAAGTGGCCTTGGGCGTACCCCTCCTGGAGGCGCCGCAGGGCCGATTCGCGTTCCTCCTCGCTGATCGGGAGCGACGGATCTTCCGGCGATGAGGTCACCCGCTCATTCTAGTCCCGTTCCCGGCGGTGCTCCGAGCCGTACTCCCGGGCGGATGGAGCGGCCAAGTCCGCCCTTAGTTGCGGAACTTGGGCGGTGAGGCGTTCCGGGAGGTGTGTCCGTGGGTGGACGTCCGTGCGGCACGGGGACGGCGAGGCCCCGCTGAACGAGTGAGCCGAACATGATCATTTTTGTTACCGCCAGGTACTTTACTTCTCCTTGACCTGGTGGCAGGCTGGCGCTCACCTCAGCCCCCCACAGGTGACTCCTTCTCAACTCCCTTTGTGCACAAGGTAGTTGAGCCCTGGGCTGAACTCCCACAGTAATGAGATCCCTAGATCGGAGTGCGAATGAACCGTCGTGTTCGCTGTGCGGCTTTTGTGGCGACCGTGGCGGCCGGTGTCTCCCTCGTTCTGACGAGCGGCACCGCCCACGCCCAGGACCAGCAGGCCCCCCGCTCGGGCGGCTTGATCAACATCAACGCTCCGCTGATCAACAACACCGGTGACATAGACCTGGTGGAGGACGTCTTCGAGCACATCAGCATCCCGATCCTGGGTCAGGCCGTGCACCAGATGTACGACTGGGCCACGTTCCAGGGCGGCCTGTTCGGCAAGAAGTGACCCGTACGCCGTCACCGGTTCGTTGATCCGTGCGGTGCGCACCCCACCGAAACACCGCTGGC